>DATCYD010000299.1:0-3794 GCA_036570465.1 Anseongella sp. | reverse complement strand
ACAAAAGAGAAACCAGCAACGCATTGATCCCAACTGACTTACCCTGACCAGTTGCTCCTGCTACCAATAAGTGAGGCATCTTGGCCAGATCCACGATATATACCTCATTGGAGATGTTTTTCCCCAGAGCTATCGGAAGCTCCATGTGAGAATTCTGGTATTTCTCGGTGGCCAGTACCGACCGCATCGATACAATCTCAGGATGCTGATTAGGCACCTCGATGCCGATAGTTCCCCTTCCGGGAATGGGGGCGATAATACGAATCCCCAAAGCCGCCAAACTAAGCGCTATATCATCTTCCAGGTTCCGGATTCTGGAAATGCGTACTCCGGGCGATGGTACAATCTCGTACAAGGTAACTGTGGGTCCGATGGTGGCCTTGATCTTATCGATATCAATGCCATAATTGCCAAGGGTACTCACGATCTTATTCTTGTTGTCCTCCAATTCCTCCGCGCTAACTGAAGGTCGGTTAGACCCATGATTCTCCAGCAGGTCAAGGTGGGGAAAACGAAAATTCTGCAGATCTAACGTGGGGTCGTACTGCCCGTGTTCCTGTACCAGCGAATCAGCCAGTTTTTCCTCTTCGGCCTGCTCCACCGAAAAATCAGGTTCACTACTCTTATTGCCTTCACCTGCCAACAAATCACCGGTAGTTAAGGCATCCGGGTCACCGGTTGCGGATGTTGGTGATCCCGGCTGTCCGGATGCGGCAATCACAGAACCCGTCACTTCTCCAGCCTTTGCCTCCTCTGTCTCTTGGTTTCCGGTTTCTTCACCACCACGTTTCCTGCCGAATTTCTCCGCGAAAAAATCATTGATGGTTTTGGTTTCAGCTCCTTTTTCCCGCTCCTTCGGATTCAACTCAATAGGGTCAAAAATAATCTCGTCTTCCAGGTTCACGTTCCGGACATTCTCATCATCATCATCCAATGAAGGCTCTTCCTGATGGCCTGATCCGGCCTTACGACGAAGAAAACTAAAACTGGGATTAAAAATAAACACCACAGCCGAGAAGGCCAGAAAAAGAAGCAGGAAACCAGTACCCACTTTCCCAAGAATAATATTCAGCCAGATATTGGTTTGAAAACCATATACTCCTTCTGAATAATGCACCCCATCACCGGAAAAGCTGTTGATAAAAGCAATGAGCAAGGGCAGGTATAACAGAATGGCCAATGTATAAGCAAGCGTTTTGCGAAGCGACACTATTTTGACCGCCAGCAACAGGCGGTATCCCAGTATAAAAAAGAAAGCGATCAATGAGAAGGCCGCCAGCCCAAAACCATTATAAACAAGCTGATGGGAAATAAAAGCGCCAAGTTTTCCCATCCAGTTCTGTATTCCGCCTTCAGCCAGCAATCG
This sequence comes from Anseongella sp., assembly GCA_036570465.1. Classification (GTDB taxonomy): domain Bacteria; phylum Bacteroidota; class Bacteroidia; order Sphingobacteriales; family Sphingobacteriaceae; genus Anseongella. Next base: position 2,428 of record DATCYD010000299.1, on the reverse strand, counting down.
TTCCTGCAGTTCCGAAGGCAACGCTTCTGAATCCAATAAGAATTTCCAGAAGGAAGGCGCACCAAACACATAAGACTGATCCTGTTTCCAGGTGAACAAGTAGGAAGTCAGCGCCACCAGCAGGAACAAGGATACCAACAGGCAAAACAATCCCAGGATCTTGGTCAGACGGGTATGTTTCAGCCTGAATTCAGGAAGCTTGAAGCGCCGGCGGCGTTTCTTGCCTGAGGTCCTCACCTTGCGGCGTGCTTTCGACCTGTTCTTGAATTCATTGCGTAACCGGTTCTCTGTCTCGCTCATGCAGGTTTTTGTGCAAATATAACAAACTCCACACCTTTCATCCATCTTGAGTGGAGTTTCTGGTGCCCATTACAGCAACACAGCCTGTTACATATCACCCAATGCCCCAAAACCCCGCAACTCCCTACAGCCCTCCTTCCAACTAGAAACGTTGCGAGGCAACTTATTTGTAGAAGAGGGCGGCGGCCCAGCGGGTGCGGGAACGGGTACCCAGGCAAGTCAGCGCGTTTTGGGTGGCTTTTTCCTGGATAGCGGTGGTATCAGGGCCTTCGTAGAAGCCGCTTAGCAGTAATCTTCCTCCCGGGCAAAGTCGTTCGGCGTAAAAAGGGAGATGGTCCAGCAGGACATTCCGGTTGATATTGGCAAGGATCAGGTCAAAGCTGTGTTCTTTGATTCCATCGATATCGGATTGGCGGCAGCTGAGCGTTACCTGATTCAGGTCCGCGTTTTCAACGGTATTTCCGACACAGACCGGGTCTATATCGGCGGCAAGTATGTCGGCAGCGCCTTTTTTAGCGGCTAAAATAGCCAGCACCCCGGTTCCGCATCCCATATCCAGTACTTTTTTGCCGATGAGTTTACCCTCACGGGCTATCTCCAGCAGCCAGGCGGCCATCAGCCAGGTGGTTTCATGGTGGCCGGTTCCAAAGGACATTTTGGGATCGATCTGTATTTCCAATGGAAAGGCAGGGTCCGGGGCATGGAAGGAGGCCCGGATGCGGCATTCATCGCCTATTGTTACTGGCTGAAAATTACTTTCCCATACCTGATTCCAGTTTTGGGATTTTACCAGATTTATCTGATAACTGACACCCGGCGCAGCCTGATCACCTTTGGGGGATGCAGTCTCAAGTGCAGCTCGGGGTGTGGTTTCGTCAGCAATTTCCTGAATTGCATCCTGCAATGCCTTTTCGGAAAAGGCGTCTTGCCGGATATAGGCGTTGAACCCCGTTTCGGTTTCCAGGAACGATTCGTAACCGGCCTCTCCCAGCCCGGCGATCAGCAGATCCTGGATAAAGTCGCCAGGTCTGGAAAGGTGAACTGTTACTTCAATATAATCAGTGGCCATTGAATACCTTGGCGATGTCAGTGAAATCACGTGCTTTTAAAGATGCTCCGCCAATCAACCCGCCGTCAATATCCGGTTGTGTAAATAATTCGGGGGCGTTTTTAGGATTGCAGCTTCCGCCATAAAGTAATGAGGTTTCTTCGGCAACTCCCGGCTCATACACTGAGGCGATCTCGTTACGTATAAACGCGTGCATCTCCTGTGCCTGTTCGGGAGAAGCGGTTAATCCGGTGCCAATGGCCCATACAGGTTCATAGGCGATAATAACCCGGCGAAATTCAGCCTTGACCAGATGGAACAGTCCATCGCGCAGCTGCTGGCGAACCACATCAAAATGGCGATTGCTTTCCCGCTCTTCTTTTGTTTCTCCTATGCAAAAAATAGGTGTGAGGCCTTGTTGCAAGGCAAGTGCTACCTTCATGGAAACGATCTGGTTGGTTTCTCCGAAATACTGGCGGCGTTCCGAATGGCCAATAATGACATAGTCTGCTCCCACTGATTCGATCATTTTCACTGAAACCTCGCCGGTATAGGCGCCTTTTTCCTCCTGATGGCAGTTCTGAGCTGCCAGACGAATGCGGCCGTTGGCCATTTGTCCGAAGCTATGCAGGTGAATATAAGGGCAAGCCACAATGACTTCCGTTTCTGAGTTCACTTCGTCTTTGATCATATTTACGATTTCCGAGAACAGGGTCATTCCTTCCTGGTAATCGTTGTTCATTTTCCAATTACCTGCTACAATCTTTTTTCTCATTACTATATAGATTTTGTTCTTTTTTACGCTTCTTCTGTCATACGAACGTTTCTTCCGGGCCGCAAGTTCCGTCCCCTTTGCGGTAGCGGGATGTCTGATCAAAGACAGCGGTATGAATTCTGCTTTCGATCCGGGTAAATGTGCTCCCCTTCTGTTCCTTGATCCGGGCTGCCGTTTCCAGGGACTTTTCCAGCAAATAAGGCTCCATGGTATCGCCTTCCCCCCAGCTGAAATCAGGCACAAAAGCTGGAGGCAATAAACTTCCATACAGGTGTACATTGACTCCTACTGTGGTTCCGGTGTTG
>DATCYD010000298.1:0-5913 GCA_036570465.1 Anseongella sp. | reverse complement strand
TTTACTTCGAAACGATCCGTACTGCCATCGCTGTGGCGCAGGGTAACAGTAAGCGGCTTGTTGGGAGCAAAATCCGTGAGGCCGTTAATGTCAATGCTGTCATCTTCCAGTACCTTGTCGTAATCGGCAGGGTCACTAAAGGTGACGCCCAGCATGCCCTGCTTTTTGAGGTTAGTTTCGTGGATACGGGCAAAGGACTTGACCAGGATAACGCGCACACCCAGGTGACGGGGCTCCATCGCTGCGTGTTCACGTGAAGAACCTTCTCCATAATTTTCATCACCCACTACAATAGTACCTACGCCAGCGGCCTTGTAAGCACGTTGTACTGCAGGTACGCTACCATACTCGCCATTCAGCTGATTTTTGACATGATCGGCCTTCTCGTTGAAGAAGTTAATCGCACCGATCAGCATGTTGTTGGAAATGTTATCCAAATGGCCACGGTATTTCAACCAGGGACCTGCCATGGAAATATGGTCCGTGGTACATTTGCCTTTTGCCTTAATCAGTAGTTTTAACCCCTTTAGATCTGTGCCTTCCCAGGGCTTGAAGCCTTCGAGCAGCTGAAGACGATCGGAGTCCGGCCGAACAGCTACTTCCTGACTGCTGCCGTCTTTGGCCGGAGCCACAAAGCCGTTGTCTTCTACAGCGAAGCCTTTTGACGGAAATTCAATGCCCTGCGGTTCATCCAGCTTAACTTGTTCCCCGTTTTCGTTTGTCAGGGTGTCGGTAATGGGGTTGAAGGTAAGATCGCCGGCAATGGCCAGTGCGGTTACAATCTCCGGGGAGGCAACAAATGCATGTGTATTGGGGTTGCCATCGTTTCGTTTGGCAAAATTACGGTTGAACGAAGTGATGATCGAATTTTTGCGGTCGGGATCATCCGAATGACGTGCCCATTGTCCGATACACGGGCCGCAGGCGTTTGCCAGTACGACTCCACCCATTTCCTTGAATGTATCCAGGAATCCATCCCTGTCCACTGTATAGCGGACCATTTCCGATCCGGGGGTGACGGTATATTCCGATTTTGCTTTCAGGTTCTTATCCACTGCCTGACGGGCCACGGAGGCGGCCCGGCTGATGTCTTCATACGATGAGTTGGTACAAGAGCCGATCAGGCCGACTTCCAGTTTGGAAGGCCATCCATGTTCCTTCACCACTTCAGCAAGCTTGGATATAGGCCAGGCCAGATCGGGTGTGAACGGTCCGTTTACATGGGGTTCCAGTTCCGAGAGATTGATCTCGATCACCTGATCAAAATATGTTTCAGGGTTGGCGTAAACTTCCGTGTCCCCCGTCAGGTGTTCAGTAATGCCTTCTGCAAGGGTGGCAATATCGGCGCGGTCAGTAGCGCGCAGGTAATCTGCCATCCGGGAATCGTAGCTAAAAATGGAAGTGGTAGCGCCTATTTCAGCGCCCATGTTACAAATCGTTCCTTTTCCGGTAGCGGAGAGGGAGCTGGCTCCTTCTCCAAAATATTCGACAATGGCGCCTGTTCCACCTTTGACAGTCAGAATTCCGGCTACCTTGAGGATCACGTCCTTGGCGGAGGTCCAGCCATTCATCTTACCGGTTAGTTTTATACCGATGAGCCGGGGGAATTTAAGTTCCCACGGCATGCCTGCCATCACATCACAGGCATCCGCACCGCCTACACCAATGGCGATCATGCCCAGTCCGCCGGCATTGGGAGTATGTGAGTCGGTACCGATCATCATGCCGCCGGGATACGCGTAATTTTCAAGCACCACCTGGTGAATGATGCCGCCACCGGGTTTCCAGAAGCCGATGCCGTATTTCCCGGAAACCGAGGAAAGGAAGTCATATACTTCGCGGTTGGTATCTATGGCCCTGTTCAGGTCTTCAATCGCACCTGTTTTCGCCTGGATCAGATGGTCACAATGCACTGTTGAAGGCACAGCCACTTGCACTTTACCTGCCTGCATGAACTGCAGCAAAGCCATCTGAGCTGTGGCATCTTGCATAGCAACACGATCGGGTGCGAAATTCACATAGGATTTTCCTCTTTCAAAAGCCACTCCCGGCAACTGATCGGAAAGGTGGGCGTAAAGAATTTTTTCGGTAAGGGTCAGAGGGCGATTTACAAGGTTCCTGGCGGCGGCGATCTTGCCTGGAAGTTCCTCGTAAACCTTTTTAATCATCTCTATGTCAAAGGCCATATTACAGAATTTTTAATAGTGTTCTTGTTGGGTGCGAATTTATCAAAAAAATGGATTTAAGGCCCTTTTTTGAGCGCTTTTTCATTTATTTGGAAATTTTCTAAATTGATAACGGTCAGGCAGGCGCATTGTTTGAGCCAGGTACAGCCCCTTAGTCAGCGTCCTGAATGTCATTACAGCAGGTTCCGCAAAATCCAGTAGGCAATAACGATAACAAGAACTACCCAGGGCGCACGGGGATGACGCAGTAAACCCTTACCGGTGATTCCGTCGTAAAGCAGAAAAGGTGTCGCAGTTAACGCGAGTGGATTGAACCGGAAGGCATCTCCTAACCGCAAATGTAACAGGGCATGAAATGCGCGTTGTGAACCACAACCGGGGCAATCCAGACTTGTCAGTCTTTTAAACGGGCATGGCGGAAAGAAACCGGCGCTGGCAGGGTCATAGAAATAATAGACTGCCACCGCGACAATTCCAAGCCCTGCCAGCAGTATCTTCCAGCTCACTAATAGTTGCCAAACATTGCGCCGCCAACTCCCATAACAACTACGAGCAATATGTAAAGCACAATGACTGCAATGCCCACAAAGAAGCCGATCTTAGTCCATTTCCCAGCTTGCTGGGAGCTTTCCAAAGCCTCGTTATATTGTCCTGCATCGTATTTGCCATTCACACTGGCTGCATACACGATACCTACGATTCCAAATGGAAGGCAGCAAAAGAGCGTTACCAGAATTGACTCCACCAGCCAGTTTTTCGGACGGGCAGGGGGAGGGGTCGGGTTCACAGGTTGGGGATTGGTTGGGTTGATTTCGTCCATTTTTATTTCTGTAATTTCGATCTAAGATAGAAAAAGAATTCTTTCTTTTCAGAGGATAAGCTTTTCAATCCGGAATTTTTTAGTTTTCCAGGCATCCAGGGCGCGTGGAAGTGCATAGCGGAGGCGATCTTCGGCTTTCAGACTGTCGTGAAAGACTACGATGGAGCCGTTTTCAGTATGCCTGAGCACATTATTCAGGCATTTTCCAGGGGAGATTGACCGGTCAAAATCCCCGCTCAATACATCCCACATGACCAGCCGCATGGAATTGTCAGATTGCCGGAGCTTGCCAATCTGGCTTTTCCGGATACGCCCGTATGGCGGACGAAACAAATTGCTCCTGACCAAATCTCTGCATTGCTGAATGTCCCGAAGGTATTCTTCATCCGGGGTATTCCATCCGTTCAGATGGTGAAAGGTATGGTTTCCCGTAGCATGCCCGTCGGCGAGCAATTGCTGATAGATGCCAGGATGTTTGCGTACGTTGTCGCCAATGCAGAAGAAGGTGCCCTTCGCCTCATACGTTTTTAACGTCTCCAGAACCCAGGGGGTTACCTCGGATATAGGACCGTCATCAAAGGTCAGATAAATGGTTTTATCGTTGCGGGGCATGTTCCATAACAACGACGATGGGTAGAGTTTCTTTAAAATCCAGGGAGATTTAACCAGGTACATTCTGCAAGATTAAAAATAAATTACTGATCGAGAACAACGGAAAAGGTACTGCCCTGGCCATTTACGGACTGTGCCCGCAACTGACCGCCATGTAGCTGAACGATCTGCCTGGAAAGACTAAGACCAATTCCCGATCCATCCTTTTTTGTTGTAAAGAAAGGAATAAAAATATGTTCCAGGGCCTCGATTTCGATTCCAGGCCCGTTGTCGGTAACCTCCAGCACTACTTGCTGCTGCTGATTGCGACTGGCTTTCAGTGAGATGCTGCCATCGGAAGTCCCTTCCAGGGCATCGCGCGCATTCTTAACGAGATTAATTAAAACCATCTGCAATTGCTCCGCGTCGGCGGTGATAGCCAGGTCTGCCGGACGCACTCCGCTGGTCAGCAGAATTCCTTGTTGTTTCAGGTCAGGATCCATCAGCTGTATCACAGCATGGATCAGGTCATTTACGCTCACCGTGGAAAAGCGGGGCTGGGGCAGGCTGGTGTAGTCACGGTAAGCATTTACAAAATTCATAATTCCACGGCTCCGGTTCTCAACGGTCCCAAGAGCTTCTTTTAAATCGGCCGTGGCGTTTTCCGGCAGGCCGTAGGCGCTGAGGTCGTGTTCCACGATCTCTTTCATGGTGCCAATCAGTGAAACAATGGGAGTGACCGAATTCATGATCTCATGGCGGAGTATCCTTGCCAGGTTCTGCCAGGCCTCCAGCTCTTTATTCTGCAGCTCCGCATGGATATTCTGGAGTGATACCAGCTTGATGAGTTTGCCCTGAAGGCGCAGGCCGGTGGCGCTGACAGAAAGTTGCAAATCATCAGACATGGGAAACAGGGATTTGCTTCCCGATGGAATGCGCCACAGCAAGCTGGTTAATCCGTTATGTGTTTGTTCCAGCTCCGAAATGTTCCGGAGACGGTAAATGCCCAGCAGACGGAATGCCGCAGGATTCACGAGTTCTACTTTTCCGCTGCTATCGAAGGAAAGCACGCCGATATTAATTTGCTGGACGATGGTATCGACGTACTTTAAGTTTGTTTCCTTTTCAGCACGAGCTTCCCGGAAGGCTTCCAGGACATGGTTGAACTGCCGGTTGAGGTTCCGGAAACTTTTGCCAAGTTTATTATCGGCAGAAAAACGGATCGAAAAGTCAGAATAGTGAATGGATTCCAGAAAAAGTGCCAGCTTACGGTTTACCCGGGTAATATAGTGGTGCAGGCTGATGCATTGCCAAATGGAGAACAGCAAGGGTAATACTGCCAGTCCCCAGCGAAGTGAACCGGTGACTTCCCTTTGCAGGATCGCCCAACAGAAAAGTCCGGCGCAGAGGGTAATTCCCAGTATCCGGAAGGCGAGGTAACGGCTGAAGCGTTCAAATGCCATATTTTTCAATTCTTCGATATAAAGCCGCTCTGCTCAGCCCTAGTTTCCGGGCAGCTTCGGTGATGCTTCCGTTAAATTCGCGAAGAGCCTTGCGGATTAGTTCCCGTTCGGTTTCTTCGAGGTTAAAGCCTGTTTTGTCTTCCTGGCTGAATGCTTTGTTGTCCTTTTTGAAAACATGTTCGGGCTGAAGAACATTTGTTTGTGAAAGAATCACAGCCCGTTCAACAGCATGTTGTAGTTCGCGTACATTGCCCGGCCATGGATACCGGGTTAACTGGCTAACCAGCGGATCACTAAGTCGTGTTGCTTCTCGTTTGTATTTTTTACTGTACTGCTCCATGAAATGCATGGCCAGGGGAATAATATCTTCCCGGCGTTCACGTAAAGGTGGCAGGTGCATTTCAATGGTATTGATCCGGTACAATAAATCCTGTCTGAAATCGTCCGCTTCCACCATTTTTTCAAGGTCGCGGTTACTGGCGCAGATGAGCCGCACGTCCAGACGCCTGGGCTTGTTCGAACCAACTGGGATTATCGTGCGGCTTTGCAATACGTTGAGAAGTTTGGCCTGGGCCGCCGGAGACAAATTGCTGATCTCGTCCAGGAAAATGGTGCCTTTATGGGCTTCTTCAAAACGTCCTTTGCGATCGGACCGGGCATCTGTAAATGCTCCCTTTACATGGCCAAAGAGTTCGCTTTCAAAAAGTGTTTCGGGGATAGCGCCCATATCGGTGTCCACGAATGGTTGATCGTTCCTGGCTGATAATTGATGGATATACCTGGCCAGAAGGTCTTTACCCGTGCCGTTTTCGCCAAGGATCAATATATTGGCGTCGGTGCTGGCGATCTTTTT
>DATCYD010000297.1:0-9322 GCA_036570465.1 Anseongella sp. | reverse complement strand
ATGCGGGCCACATAAGCCATGGTCCGGTTCCCGACCAGGAAATCATCAAACCGGCTGTTTGTTTTCGACGCAATCCGGCTAACCGCTTCCACCAGGATCTTCCGGGTGAGGTAGGCCACTACGATGACAATCACGGTCAGGGCGAACAGGAGCCCTAACAAATTCAGGTAAACGGCCAGGCCTTCTGAAACACCCCATTGAAGGAGTCTTTCATGGAACCAATTGCTTATAACACTTTCGGTAACGGAGTTGATTTCTTCCATGAATTCTCTGATCTTAATGCCCGGATGTGAAATCCCCCGGATAGCTCTTTCAGCCTGTGAAGTGGGCAAATTTAAGAAATTAAGCCGAGATTCTCAGCTGCACTCATCCAGCAAATGAATCAGGGACTGGTAGTTTTTCCCGACCGATTCGGAAAGCGCGATCTCGCAGGTTTTAGCAGACGAATAATAGCCGTCAAATTCCTGCTGTCGTACTTCGGCTGCTTCAGCGGCTGTGGCTGAACGGGTGAGTTCCGGAAAGAGAAACCCCCGGTCGCCGGCCATGCCACAGCATCCGGCCTGTCTGGGGATTACCGTTTCTTCCGCTAATTGAGATGCAGCGGCTGCAAACTTGTTTTCCAGGCCCATGTGTTGCAGGGAACATACCGGGTGTAACACAATGCGTTCTTTTTTACGCTTGATCTTCATCCGGGGGAGAAGGTAATCTGCTATAAAGTCAATGCTGTCAATTATTTGAATCGCATCATAACGGCGCTGGTTTTCTGGCGAGAGCAGCGGACGGCAACCCTGGAGAGTATGGGTGCAGGATGTGATATCCAGTACCACGGGATGACGACCCTGGCCGGTCCATTTCCAGATTTTTTCAATTGTCTTGTCGGCCGTATGCCCGAAGGCTGGCGTAAATCCTTTGGATGAAAAGGGTTGGCCGCAACAGGTTCCGGCGATGTCCTGAGGGATCATAATGGGGACTCCGGCTTTGGATGCCACACTGAGAAATGTTTCCGGAGTACTTTTTTTATGTCCGGGCGAAATACCCATCACCCTCGAAATACAGGCTGGAAAATAAACCACCATCCCTTCCTGAGTAAGGGTGTCGGCGGGAGAACGATCCGTATCATCGGGAGAACGCTGCGTGTATCCCTTTTCCGAAGCAGCATCCTGATTCGCCGGTACCGGAGCCAGGCGGGGGAGGGCTGGGGCAGCCCGGAGTTGGTTGGACCAAAGTGGAAAAGCAGGGATCATTTTCTTCAGTGATGCTGTTATATTCAGCATGGTATTTTTTCCCAGAAGTTCGTTCAGGAACGAACCGGACCGGAGCGCTCCCTTCATAGCCCATTCTACCATGGTGAAGTTTCTGGCGACGATCAGTGCCAGACGATTGGAGTCTTTCCCATGGTTTTCTTTGCGAAGGCGCTTCACAAGACTTCCGGTATTGATGTCCACCGGGCAGGCTGTGGAGCACAGACCGTCCACAGCACAGGTATCCAGGCCATCGTATTGATATTGTTCCAGCAATAATTGATGTTGTTTATGTTTGCCGGATCTTTTAAGCTTTGCCAGTTCGCGCCGGATTACGATCCGCTGCCGGGGTGTCATGGTGAGGTCCCTGCTCGGACATTTATATTCACAGAAACCACATTCCATGCATTTGTCCACTTCGCTTTCGACTTGCGGTAGTTCCTTAAGATCGCGGATATGTGCCAGGGGGTCGCTGTTAATGATCACGCCGGGGTTGATCAGATTCTCCGGATCGATGCATTGTTTGAGCGCTTTCATGATCTGATAGATCTCGCCACCCCATTCGGTTTCCACGAAAGGAGCCATATTCCGTCCGGTTCCATGTTCGGCTTTAAGGGCTCCGTCGTACTTTTTAACCACCATGGTCACTACATCTTCGATAAAAGCCCGGTATCGTTCTGTTTTTTCAGGTGTATCAAACGCCTGGGTAACTACGAAATGAAGATTTCCATCTTTGGCATGGCCGAATATAATCGCCTGATCATATCCATGCCGGGTAAATAACTCATGCAGGTCCAGCACGGCATCGCTCAGACTTTCCACCGGAAAAGCAATGTCTTCAAGGATGACTGAGGTGCCACTTTGCCGCACTGCCCCAACTGATGGAAATAATCCCTTGCGGACTTTCCAAAGAAAGGCTTGTTTTACGGGGTCTTCAGTGAATTCGGGGGGGCTTAGAAAGTCCGTATCTGGGACAGAAGCCAAAAACCGGGATACTTTTTCCCGGACTGTTTCCGTGGTTTTACCCTGAAATTCCACCAGCAGGGCAGCCGCCCCGGCGGGAAGAGTTTTGATAAGTTCCGGAATTCCTTTGATATGGACGATTGATCGGAGAGAGGCCCGGTCCATGAGCTCCACAGCTTCCGCGCCGGCTGACGTCAACGGGCCAATGGTCCGGCATGCCTGGTATATGTCGTGGAAATACAGCAAGGCAGTGGTTTTGGCCGGCTCGTCGGGCACCGTGTCCATGACTGCTTCTGAAATGAATCCGAGAGTGCCTTCGGCGCCGATCAACAGATGAGCCAGAATGTCCAGCGGATCCTGATGATCGATAAAGGCGTTCACTGAATATCCCACCGTATTTTTTGTCTTATACTTTTTTCGGATCCGGTCATGGGCAACCGGACTGCCGGCAATTTGTCCCCGGAGTTCGTTCAGTTTCTCGCAGATCTCGGGGCATTCGTTCTGGAATCGTTGATAATCGGCTTCATTTTCAGTGGAATAGCATTTCCCGTTTGGAAGAATGAAGCGTAAATAACGCGTCGTATGATATGAATTCCGGCTAACTCCGCAACACATCCCGCTGGCGTTGTTTGACAAAATACCACCTATCATCGCTGAGTTGATGCTGGCCGGGTCCGGTCCAATCTTACGGGCGTGGCGTTTCAGGTGTGCGTTGGCCATGGCGCCAATCACCCCTGCCTGCACCCGGATGCGTTCACCCTTTTCTTCTATTGTCAATCCTTTCCAGTACCGGCTCAGGTCCACCAGCATACCGCCTGAAATGGCCTGCCCTGAAAGGCTTGTTCCTCCGGTACGGAAGGTCAGGGGAATGCCATGCTGGCGTGAAAACGCAAATAGCGCAATTACCTCTTCCTCTGATACAGGCTGTACCACAGCCCGGGGTAACAGGTAATAAAACCCGGCATCTGGAGCAAATGCGGCCAGGTCAATTAACCGTGTTTTTACCCGATCAGGTGGTAAAAGACCTTCCAAAAGATGTGCGATATCCATGTCGGGGGGTAAATATCAGCATTTCCTTGCTTGTTCAAAACAATAGTTTCCCTTCGTTGCCGTATAAGTTATCTTAGGGGCATGAAACTGGCAATCAAGGGCATTATTCTTTCGGTGTTATGCCTATTCGGGATTTTCAGAATAGTAAATGCGCAGGTACAGGATCCTTCTGAAGCAAATGACTTCGTTGATTCGGTAACCCACTTAAGGGAAGTTACTGTAGAAGGCTATATTTCAGAACAGCCATGGCTGAAGGTGCCTACTTCCGTGGGGATTGTATATCCGGACCGTTTGCAGTTTCAGGGGGACGCTTCTTTGCTTCCGGCCATCAATGCCGTACCGGGAGTGCGAATGGAGGAGCGTTCTCCGGGCAGTTATCGTTTGTCTGTACGAGGAAGTCTGCTTCGTTCACCCTGGGGAGTTCGGAACGTAAAGGTTTATCTGGATGGTTTTCCGTTGACCGATGCAGGTGGAAATACCTATCTGAATTTGATTGATCCGCGAACTGTAGGGCGAATGGAGGTGCTGAAGGGGCCGCATGGCAGCTTGTTTGGAGCAAACTCCGGCGGCGCCTTGCTGATCAATACCGTTGGATCGGGCGACAGGTCGGAGGGGGCGCAAGATTTTTTAAAAGTGGGGGTGAGCAGCGGATCGGACGGGTTATTCCATGAAGATATTGGCGTTCGCCGGCGGTGGGAACGTTCACAGCTGGATTTCAATCAAGCCTTTCTCCGCTCGGACGGGTACCGGGAACATTCGGGTATGCGGCGCCATTACCTTCAGGCTGTGCATCGTTGGAATTACCGGCCCTCCAGTCAGCTGAAAGTGCTGGCCCTATATGCAGACATGGATTATGAAACTCCCGGGGGATTAAACCGGGAGCAATATGAAGCGGATCCCCGGCAGGCACGACCGGTAGCTGGTTCCAGTCCTGGCGCAGTGGAGCAACGGGCGGGAATTCGTAACAAGACTTTTTACGGGGGAGTTTCTCATCAATTCCAGGTGGCTCCCCGGCTTCGGCATACCGCTTCGGTGTTCAGCTCTCATACTGATTTTGAAAACCCCTTTATTACTAATTATGAAGTGAGGGATGAAGATAATTATGGTTTGCGCACCTATCTGGAACTCGAAGGTGGTCCAACTTCCGGTTTTATCGGTTGGAAATGGCATCTGGGGCTGGAGTGGCAACGTTCTGCTCATGCTATTATCAATTATGATAATCTCGGAAATGCTACTCCGGGTGATCTGCAGGCGGCGGATGCGATTCGTACTACCCAGTATTTCTATTTCACCCGGTTTACCGCCAGTTTATGGGAACGGCTTCAGGCTGAAGCTGCGGTCAGTCTTAATTATTATCGGTATGTTTTTGAGGAAACTCAAGGGGAAGGCGGTGCTTCCGGCGAAAGGAAATTCTCGCCAGAATGGATGCCGAGACTCAGTTTTTCGTACCTGGTGACCTCGCGGTTTGCCTGGCGGGCCTCCCTTAGCCGGGGTTTTTCTCCACCCACCACCGCTGAAATAAGGCCTTCCAATATCATTATCAATACAGCTCTGCAGCCTGAAACCGGGTGGAATTACGAAACCGGTTTTCGGCTTGTATCCGGCGATCAACGTTTTCAGGCCGATGCGTCCGTTTTTTACTACCGGATGAACCAGGCTATTGTCCGGAGGGTGGGTGAAGGAGGCAATGAGTCTTTTGTCAATGCCGGAGGCACCAACCAGTTGGGTGTGGAAACCATGATCAGCGGACAGTTAATGGCATACACAGATCACGGATTTATTCGCGGTCTTCGTCTGGACAATAGCTATACCTTTAGCAGATTCCGTTTTCGGGAGTACAGGCAGGGGGGCGCGGATTATTCAGGGAATGATCTGACCGGCGTACCCAGGCATACAGTGGTTACTAACCTTTTGCTTCGGTTTCCACATTCGTTTCGTTTGACGGCTCAACATAATTTTACCAGTCGCATTCCGCTGGATGATGCCGGAAGCGTATATGCCGGCAAATACCATCTGCTACAACTCAAACTGAACTGGCAGTACCGGTTGGGTAAGCAGACCGCACAATCGGTTGCCGGCCCCTTACTGGAACTGTTTACGGGGGTAGATAACCTGTTGAATGAAAAATACAGTCTTGGAAATGATATTAACGCTTTTGGGGGGCGTTATTATAACGCGGCGCCCCTTCGGAATTTTTTTGGAGGAATGCGTTTGGTATTATGAATATCGCATCCAGGAACTGTCTTCGGCATAGTCGTAAATCACCTGTGTGGGATTGGGGAATTTAAAGGAGCTGACCAGGGAGGCCACTTCCTGTTCTACCGTCCTAAGGCAATTATCCACCAGATCCTGACGAAATCCCCTGTCGCAAAGTGTTTTAACGTACCCGGCGGAAATGACCCGGGCCAGGATCTTTCCAAGATCTACCAACTTTCGTTGGGGTATCACCGCGTCCACGATAAAGTTCAGTTCTTTTTTGAAATGATCACTCACCCTGGCAGTAAGCGGGTGGTTCTTCAGGTATTCCAACAGGTTCTGTTGTTTGAATTTCTTCATCTCGCGGAAGATGGTCTCGGCGATCTGGCTGTAAAGCATTTCGTTGGAACCTTCGAAAACCTGGAAAGGGCGGCTGTCCATCACTCCGCGACCACCAATATGGCTGATCCGGTAGCCTTTGGCGCCCGATAACTGGGCCAGGAGCTGTGCTGATTCCTGCATCAGATCGGCTACCAGGGCCTTCATGCTGTTGGCTTCCAGTCCCTGGGAGGCAAGGTTGTTTTCAATGCAACTGATTTCGCTGCTTCTGGAGCACATGGCAGAACAGATGGTGTAGGCCGATTGTATCTTTGATATCTGGAACTGAATCTGGTCCAGGGACAGCAGGTTCCCTGCACCTACCACCCGGTTTTTGCAATGAGCAATTGCTTCATCCAACATCCGTTGAATGAAACCCATGCCCATGCCCGGGAATTGCATTCTGCTTCGATGAAGAATATCCAACATCATCTTAATGCCGGTGGATTCAGGATTTAGTTTGAACTTCTTAGGGATCGTCAGATTCAGCTTGTTTCTTCCATAGGGGATCATATACAAACCAATGGAATCAAAGTATTCCTCCACTTCAATGGTCTGCCCTTCTTTGCTGACATCGCAGACGAAGAATTCAATATCCCGTTTCAACTCACCGGTGGGCAAGGATCCTCTGGAGGCGATGATCCAGTAATCAGCCAGTCCGGTAAGACCTTGCCAATGCTTGATCCCTTCCAGGCGGTAATTATCTTCCAGCTCACGGTGAGCGGTTTTCATGTTTAGCGCATCACTTCCGTAAGCAGGCTCGGTAATCATGAGGCCGCCCATGTTCTGCTCATGCAGGAAACGGTTAAATATATCTCTTTTTATGTCCTCGTTCCCATATTTTGACACAGGTTCAAGGAAAAGCGCAATGTTGATCCCAAAAGTGAGCGATAGGGGGAGCGATTCATAGGAAGCTGCGGCCATCAGCCCCAGGCATTCCTTTACAATACTTCCCCGGCCTCCGTATTCTTCGGGGATGGCCACCGATAACGGGGCATTGGACATGATTTCTTTCCAGATAGCCGGCGACAGCCCTCGTTTCAGGCTAAGTTTATTGATATCTCCTTCACGGTGAAACTGATTTTTCAGCGTCTCCTCAAATTCCCTTATGAATTGTGAAAAATCAGTTTTCTCCAACGTACTACACGATTTGATCATTTGCTTTTATGCTACTTTTCCGCCTGCGCGATATGTGTTTCTCTTTATCCTTTTGATTATCAACAAAGTGCCTTCCTAAATGTTGGCCTTCGGCCGGAAGATAAATAAAAAATAAGGAAAATTAAAAATCAGTCATCTCACTCTTCCGGGCTTCGACTGAAGTCAACCTTCGTTGGACCTTGCTTGAAATGGAATTTCCAGGCATCGCCTTCCTGGAAGAAATCCATGGTCGGGGAGGCCGGGGCACAAGAAAAAGGGTATCCATTTTTTCATGGAGAAAGTGTTTGTGCAAAATTAATCATTTCTGGTTGGAGATCATTAATTTTACAAGATGCTGATTGTTGAAAGAAAAAAGAAGATTTTAAGCATGTTCATGCTGGCCTTTGGGATCTCTTTTACGTTTAATGCGGTTCCGGTAGGGGCTGCAGGACAAAGCGCATCGGCGGTGTCAATCAAACCTTCCGGATTCTCCGTGACCTCGCAGCAAATGTCGCAGCAAGAATCACCCTGCCAAGCAACACCCGGGCAAGCATTGCCCCCGCAGCGCCCCAATATTCTGATTATTATGGCGGATGATCTGGGCTTTTCGGACCTCGGATGCTATGGCGGTGAGATAGAGACACCCAGTCTGGACGGGCTGGCCAGGGAGGGGCTTCGTTACAAGCAATTTTATAATGCCGCCCGCTGTTGTCCGTCAAGGGCGGCCCTGATGACCGGGCTGTACCCGCACCAGGCGGGAATGGGCTGGATGGCCGCTGCCGATTTGGGGACCCCTGAATATGCCGGCAACCTGAATACACAGGCTGTAACCATTGCTGAAGTGCTTAAAACAGCAGGTTACAGCACTTACATGACCGGTAAATGGCATTTAACGAATGAGCGAAAAATTGAGGGAAAGGTCACGGATAACTGGCCCACGCATCGTGGATTCGATCGTTATTTCGGGATTATTCCGGGGGGCGCCAATTATTTTACACCCACCGTTTATAGCAATGATTCCGCTTATAAAGCGCCACCTGGCTTTTACCTGACCGACGCCATCAGCGATACCAGTGTGAAGTACCTGGATGAACATTTTGCCAGGGCCACCGGAAAACCATTCTTTATGTACGTAGCTTATACGGCTCCCCACTGGCCGCTGCATGCATTGAAAGAAGAGATTGATCACTATCAGGAACGATATCTTAAGGGGTGGGACATCATCCGTGAACAGCGATTCCGCCGGCAGCAGGAAATGGGATTGTTTCCCGGGGATATCCAAATGAACAAGAGAGATCCCGCGGTACCGGCCTGGGAAACGATTTCGTCTCAGAAGCAAGAAGAAATGGCCATGCGCATGGCAATATATGCAGCGCAGATTGATATTATGGACCAGGGAATCAGACGGATTATCAGTGAGCTGAAGGCAAACGGACAGCTGGACAACACGCTGGTATTTTTTCTGAGTGATAACGGAGCTTGCGCCGAATTTATCAGCAGTGGAAAAAGCAAGGCGGTAGATGGAACCAAAGAGACATTTGAAAGTTACCGGATCCACTGGGCCAATGTGGGCAGCACCCCATTCAGGGAATATAAGCACTACACGCATGAAGGAGGCATTGCCTCTCCGCTGATCGTCCACTGGCCGGAAGGTGTTCGCCAGGACCTGGACAATACATTCGTTAATGAATACGGACATCTTACCGATCTGATGGCCACCTGTGTGGATGTTTCCGGCGCGGAATATCCCACAAAGAATCGTGGAATTAAGATTCATCCCCTGGTTGGGAAGAGCCTGGTGCCGCATTTCTCCGGAGAGAGCAACCACCGGGGGCCGGTATTCTGGGAGCACGAAGCCAACATTGCTTTGCGTGACGGCAAATGGAAACTGGTAGCCAAAACGCTTCAGGATGAAGAATTCGATCCGAAGCACCTTGAATTGTATGATATGGAAGCGGATCCGGTGGAAATGAATAACCTGGCCGAGGAAAATCCGCAACTTGTGAAGGAAATGTATGCCAGGTGGCTGCAATGGGCAAAAAAAATCAACGCATTTCCTCTGGATACGCGGGAATACGGCGCCAGAATGCAAGCTTATCGCCGCCAGGTTAACGGGAATTTTGACGATAATCTTGGAGGGTGGAACGTTCGGGATGGAGCGTTTCAAGTATCGGTGGACACTACGGGTAAATTGTCCGGAAAAAAATCAGTACGGATCACACCTGTACAATCTGCAATCCGGGGAAGGTCCGGGGAAACTGCCCCTGTTCTGGTAATGGCCTGGCCCTTCAGAGCAATCAAAGGCGAATCGTTCTCCATAAGCTTTTTAGCCACGTCGGAAGAACGGAACAGTTTAC
>DATCYD010000296.1:0-5954 GCA_036570465.1 Anseongella sp. | reverse complement strand
GCTTTTTTTTAAAATTTTCTTTTCCCGTTTTTCTGGTTGAATCCCCGAAAGAATCAGTGGGAAAAGCGGGCTACAAAGGTAATACAAAAAGATGGAATAATAAAGAATTCTACAAGACCTTTTTTAAGGTAATGACGTCCTGGCATTCGGCCCGGGGTACCGGGAAACCGTTCCTTCCATCGTGTACACAATAGCGATCTCGGGGCATCCGATGCATCAGTGCTGGATGTCGTACTATATAGTAGTGTGAATGTGTTATCTGTTATATCGTGTCCCGGTATATTCACATCAACGGAAGGGCCACTGCCATCGGCGGGATTAAAGAAAAACAAGGATACAGTACCATCGGTAAAGGAGGCCGCAGTCCCTTCGCTGCCCGGAATAACCTCGTCCAATGCCAATTCATGGGTCCCTCCGTCAAACACAACCACGGCACCGGAATTTTCCGCTCAATGGTGATCTGAAAATATCCCGACGAACCCACCAATACCCCTACGTAAGTTCCCAGATCAGGGGCGGCAATATCAGGAGCGGAAGGATCTTCAGTTTCGCAACCGCATAGCATCAACAGCGACAAAGCAAAAAAGTAATACGTTTAAACATTAGCTCATAGTTTGGTTAAAAAATAGCTGATAAGTCCGGCCGTAAAATTATACCGGTACAGGTATTAACGCATACCGCAATTGCAGTATTTTTCTGATTGAAGGGTATTAAAAAGCGCCTGTGGTAAGCATGACCAGGGTGCAAGCTTCTTCCACAGCGATGCCTTCTGCCAGGGCGAGGTTCTTCAGGATCGGATTTTCACTGCCTGGATTAAAGATAATCCGTTTGGGATGTAAAGCCAGGATCCGATCATGATACATCCGTTGATTGGCAGCATTGAGATACATGGTGATCGTATGAATATCTTCGCTTCCGGAAGGAAACTCCTTTTGGATGGATATTCCGGCGACGGTGCCGTCCCTTTTGCCCACTGCG
Source organism: Anseongella sp. (assembly GCA_036570465.1). Lineage (GTDB taxonomy): Bacteria > Bacteroidota > Bacteroidia > Sphingobacteriales > Sphingobacteriaceae > Anseongella. The sequence continues at coordinate 4,976 of DATCYD010000296.1, read as the reverse complement.
ATCACAGGATGCCCCTGCTCAACCAGACGATTGATAGCAAGGAAAGCATATCTGCCGGGATTATCGGTGGCGCCCAGCACCAATGTTTTGCGCTTTGCCGTTGAGTCAGATTGCATGTCACATTCGCTTTTCGGTACTCTATTCAACCCAGGCCGGTAGATAATGTTTCTCCCATTTTTGAAAACAAACGACGGATTTTTGTAGTTTAGCTATCAAAATGGAAAAACCGTTATGAAAAAAGGAATTATCGCATTGATCGTAGTTGTTGTCCTTGGGCTTATTTTATATAGCTGTGGAAAGGGCACCTACAACAGCATGGTAACGCTCGACCAGCAGGTAGAAGCACAATGGGCACAGGTAGAAAATGTATATCAGCGACGGGCCGACTTAATCCCCAACCTGGTAGCTACCGTAAAAGGTTACGCCGATTTCGAACAGGAGACTCTTACCCAGGTAATTGAGGCACGCTCAAAAGCAACTTCAGTGAACCTGGATGCTTCGAAACTCACTCCGGAGACGATGCAACAATTCCAGCAGGCGCAGGGCCAACTAAGTTCAGCCCTCAGCCGGCTGATGGTCGTGGTAGAAAAATACCCTGATCTGAAGGCTAATCAGAATTTCCTGGCACTCCAATCGCAGCTGGAGGGCAGCGAGAACCGGATCAGTGTCGAACGAAATAAATTCAATGAAGTAACCCGTCAGTACAATACCACCGTCAAAACTTTTCCCAATGTACTTTTCGCCGGCATGTTTGGATTCCAGCAGAAAGGATATTTTCAGGCTGACGCTGGTGCAGAAAACCCACCGCAAGTAGAATTTTAAAGACATGCCATTAGTTGAAAAAGAAAACCAGGAACGGGTAAAGACGGCGATCAGGGAGGCGGAAAAACAAACTTCAGGAGAAATCCGTGTATGTGCCGAAGCGCATTGCCCGGAAGAGATTCTCGATCGTGCGGCCTGGTATTTTGACCAGCTGCATATGCAGAAAACAGCTTCCCGGAACGGCGTACTTATTTATATGGCCCTTGAAGACAGGCAATTCGCTATCATTGGCGACGCGGGGATCAATGCGGTGGTTGGGAATGAGTTCTGGGACGAAACTCGTGACACCATGGTCTCCCATTTTAAGAAGGGGGCGTTGGTGGATGGACTTGTCGCTGGTATCCAAAAAGCAGGGTTTGCACTGAAGGAACACTTCCCTTATCAGGAAGATGACCGCAATGAGCTACCGGACGACATCGTTGTTGGCGGGCATATTCCCAGCCAAACAACCGATGAATAACAAATACACATGAAGAAACTCTTTTTTATCTTCTTACTCGCCTGTGGAAACCTGGCGGCGGCACAGGATTTTCCGCCGCAGGCTTCCCCACCACGGCTGGTCAATGATTTTGCGGACGTTCTTGGACCGGACGAAGAAGCCCGGTTGGAACAAAAGCTGGTGGCCTTTGATGACAGCACCTCCACGCAGATCGCGGTGGTATTCATACGGTCTGTGGGTGGCTATGATATTACTCAATACGGGGATGAGCTGGCCGAAAAATGGGGTATCGGACAAGCGGATAAACGCAATGGAATTCTTCTTTTAACAGCCGTGGACGACCACAAGGTGACCATCCGTGTAGGATACGGGCTGGAGCCGGTTGTGACAGACGCTGTCGCACGGATGATCATTGAACAGGATTTAGTGCCACATTACCGGCAGGAACAATACTTAGCAGGTGTTCAGAAGGCCACCGGTACATTGATGCAACTGTCGCTTGGTGAATTTCCTGCGGAACTTAAACAAGCCCTGGAAAATCAGGAAAAGGGAAGTCGGGGGGGAGGTTTTATTCTGCTGGCAATATTTGTCGTTGCCATTTTATTGCTTTTCAGCGGCCGGAAAAGGCGCCCGCAACACATTGGTTCAACCGAAGGAGGTATTCCACCGATCATTTGGGGCGGAATTCTGGGTAGTTTACTGGGCGGCGGAGGGCATCACCGGGGAACCTGGGATGACTTTAACGGCGGTGGCGGTGGTTTTGGTGGCTTTGGTGGCGGAGGCGGTGGCTTTGGCGGTTTCGGAGGCGGAAGTTTCGGAGGAGGCGGCGCCAGCGGTGGCTGGTAATTAAGGCGGAGGCAGGCAACAAATTGCTTAACGCTCAACCAGGCGTTTGAAATGTCAGTTTGGGTAACTCCATCGCCCGTTCGATCAAATGGATTCCGATTTCAAGAATGGCAGCCTCTGACTTCACATCAACTTTCTCAACATCGTCACCTGGCATGTGGTAATCGTCATGACCGCCTGTATGAAAAAACAGGACGGGCAATTGTTTGGCATAAAATGAACCATGATCGGATCCGCCGCTACCTGCAGGATCGGTAAAGAATTTCACATCTCCTTTCACACCCTCAAAAATCTCAGGCCATGATGGACTGGTTCCGTATCCTCCGATACCTACACCTCGTTTGGAATTATAACGACCAATCATATCCATATTAACCATAAAATTGAGCGAATCCAGAGGAATGGTTGAATGAGCTGCAAAATATTTCGAGCCCAAAAGACCTAATTCCTCAGCTGAAAATGCGATAAATAAAACGTTGTAAGGCTCCTTTTCTGTTCCCGAAGAAAAATACCGGGCCATCTCCAGTAGTCCGGCTACGCCCGAGGCGTTATCGTCCGCTCCATTATGAATTTTTCCTTCCGGGTGGACATCCTTTGAACTCCCCTGACGACCTTCACCCAGATGGTCATAATGCGCCCCGATCACAATGGTGTACTCAGCTCCGTTATCCAACAATCCAATGACATTCCTGGCATTCCGAATGCTATCCTCCACCTTCACCCGGGTCACTTTTGCCGTGAATGGCTGGTAATAGCCGGATGTTCCTTTGGGCGTCAACCCATATTCATCAAACAAACCGGCTATGTATTCTCCTGCCTGCCGGACCTCATCAGAACCTGTTCCCCGTCCGCGCATGTCATCGGAAGCCAGAAACGCAATGTGTTTGGCTATTTGCGTTGTATCGGGCGCTGCCGGCAATGCATCCAAACCTGAAACTTTCCTAGCTGATTTCGATGAGTCATTATTCTGCTGCCCTGAAGGGATACAAGCAGTAAGTGCAAAACAGGTGCTCAGAAAAAGGATTCGGATATACATGTGGTTAGTTTTGCCAACAAAAATAGAACTTTCGCTGGAAACCTGGCTGCCACCAGGGCAGTTCCGGGGCATTCAGTTCCTGGGCATTTCGTATATTAGCATCAAATCAGATTTTTATGGGAAAAGGAGATAAGAAAACCAAACGCGGTAAAATCATTATCGGTACTCACGGAGTAAGCCGGCCGAAGAAACGAGTACAGGCCGCACCGGTAACAAAGGCAGAAACCACTGCTAAAAAGGCTTCCGGCAAAAAGGCCCCGGCAAAAAAAGAAAAGACTTCGAAATAACAACACATTGAAAGCATACGCACTGAATGAGGGAACGTATTCCGTTGATCAAAGCAAAAAATTCATCCCATTTGATCCGGCTGTGAACGCACATAGCGACCGGCCGGGTTCTTTGTTTATCAACGTGCAACCCTTTCTGATAGACACCGGGAAAGAACTGCTGTTACTGGATGCCGGGCTTGGCTTTACTACACCGGAAGGAGAACTGATTCTGCATCGCAATATCAGGGAATGCGGTTACCAGCCGGGAGATGTAAGCAAGGTATTGATGAGCCATTTGCATTTTGATCATTCAGGAGGCATGGTGCAGGATCGGTATGGTCGTTATGAGCCCAGTTTTCCGCAGGCGGAATATTATGTACAACGGGAAGAATTCGAACACGCCTTGTTAAAACCTTCCCGCTCCTATTATAAGCCTATGCTGGAAGCTATGCAGCGTTCGGGAAACCTGGTTATGATTGAAGGGAGTGGAAGCATTAACAGTTCTATTCATTATGAACTTACCGGGGCGCATTCTGAATTCCATCAGGTATTCCTGCTGGATCTGACCGGCGTAAAATACTTCTTCGGAGGAGATGTATTACCCGAACCGGAACAGTTACAGCGAAAGTTCATCGCCAAATACGATTTCGACGGACGAAAATCAATGAATCTTCGGCAGGAATACGGCTTGAAAGCTGCTCATGAAGGATGGACATGCCTGTTTTACCATTCCGATACGATCGCCATCGGCAAAGTACGTTACGAAAATGAAGCTTTTTTGATTGACGAAGTTACTCAGGCATAACTTTCCAAAGGCGGACAGGTACAAACGAGGTTACGGTCACCAAAGGTTTCATTGATCCTGGATACCGAAGGCCAGAATTTTCGCTCCCGGACCCAGTCCAGCGGAAAGGCAGCTTGCTCCCTGGAATAAGGACGGTCCCAATCAGATGAAGCAATCACTGCCGCTGTATGGGGCGCCAGTTTCAACAAATTCACGACCTTATCTCCTTTGGCAGCCACTGAGTCAACTTCTGCGCGAATGGCGATCATGGCTTCGCAAAAGCGGTCCAGCTCTTCCATTGACTCGCTTTCCGTTGGCTCTACCATCAGCGTTCCCGCCACCGGAAAAGAAACCGTGGGTGCATGAAAACCGTAATCCATCAAGCGTTTGGCTATATCGCCTACTTCAATCCCCGCGGCCTTGAAGCCCCGGCAATCGAGAATCATTTCGTGCGCCACGCGGCCGTTCTTTCCCGAATATAGAATAGGGTAATATTCCTTCAGGACGGCTTTCAGGTAATTCGCATTCAGTATTGCATAACGGGTAGCGTTGGTAAGGCCATCGGCTCCCATCATGCGGATATAGGCATGTGAAATGACCAGAATCCCCGCGCTGCCCCAGGGAGCAGCAGCTACAGCATGAATGGCCTTATCGCTGGTGGATGGCTGTGCCGGATGTGCAGGAAGATAAGGCACCAAATGTGCAGCCACGCCAATAGGGCCCATGCCTGGCCCTCCACCTCCATGAGGAATACAAAAGGTTTTGTGCAGGTTCAGGTGA
>DATCYD010000295.1:0-14768 GCA_036570465.1 Anseongella sp. | reverse complement strand
TGCAATACAAAAAGATTATAAAAAACAATGAACAGAGATCCCAGTCCCAGAACTGCCAGCCCTGCTACACCAATTCCCATCACCGAACCTCCGGTAAAAGAAACTTTGAGTGCCCTGGCCAGGCTGCTGCGAGCCGCCTGGGTGGTCCGTACATTGGCTTTGGTAGCGATGCGCATCCCAATATAGCCCGCAAAGGCTGAGGTGACTGCTCCGATGACAAAAGAAACTGCAATGACCCAGCTGGAAGTTTCCACCAGTGTGCCTGACCATCCGAGCAAAAGAGCCGCAATCACGACATAATATGATAATACCTTCCACTCAGCTTTTAGAAATGCCATCGCGCCCCTGGAAATATAGCCCGCCAGTTCCACCATTTTGGCATCTCCCGGGTCCTGCTTCGAGACCCAGCTTGATTTAATCCAGGTAACAAAAAGCCCCAGCAAACCAAGCACAGGGATCAGGTAAATCAGGTTCTGTCGTAAAAAATCCATATACAGTATTTCGTTTAATGCTTTTTTATAAAATAAAGCCGCTAAAATACGTCTCAGACGCTGAATATTCAAATAAAATTAGCACCAAAAACCAATAGTAGTTGCAGGAATTCGGGTAAAAAACACCTGTTGCTGTGGTTGTTTCGCCACAAATCTGCATTGACCTTCCTGCCTGGTACGGAAGAATAGCTGTCTTTAGGAGCCCTTGGTATATAAATTGCTACAGATTGAATTATAAAACGAATATTGGACCGGTTGTTCAATTGATTGTTCAACCCTAAAATTGGGATCATGAAATTATCAAAAATGAGTGTTAAAAAAAGCGCGATGTTACTTGGCATGGCTGGCATGTTTGCCGCCGCCGTTGCTTGTAATTCTCCTCAGAACAATGAAAGCCAGGAAGCAGATCCAGGCATGGAGGATAACATGTACGAAGAGCCAATGCCTTCTGATGACACCACTTCCGCAGTTGATACTACGCTGACGGATACCCTGGACAACAGTGGCTTTTAATAAATAGTGACAGTCAACCCCCGGAAGCTATGTAACCCTTCCGGGGGTTTTATGACATGTTTCCTGATACTATATTGCTTCGGCAACGATAAAGGTGCTGCCTCCAATGAAGATGAGATCGTCCGGGTCTGCCAGTTTACGGGCGGCTTCTATGGCGTTGCGGACAGAGGGGTAGGGCTTTCCTGGCAAGCCCAGCGATTGTCCCATTTCCCATAACAGGTTTTCGTCCATCGCGCGGGGCACGTCCGCTTTGCAGAAGTAATAGCAGGCATTTTGGGGTAGCATGGCTAGTATTGCGTTTACCTCCTTATCGTTGACCATTCCAAAGACCATATGCAGCTTCTTATGAGGCGTAGCGGCAATTTGCCGGAGTACTTCCCGGATGCCGTCTTCATTGTGCCCGATATCACAGATGGTTAGCGGATGCTGATTCAGGGTTTGCCAGCGGCCGGCAAATCCCGTAAGTGCTTTAACCTGTCGCAGGGCTTCTGTGAGTTGCTTTTCCCCGATAGGAATTCCTTGTTGTTGCAGTTCAGACACAGCTGAAAGCACTGTTTTTATATTTTTCTTTTGATAGCCGCCGGTCAGATCAAGTTGTAGTTCCAGCTGCTTTCCGTAATGTTCCGATATGGCTGTGAATTCCATGAGAACATCGTTCGCAGCCTGCCGGCCTAACTCCCAATCCCGGGAGGCAAAACGAAGAGGGGCCTCCATTTTCCGCGCTTGTTCGCGGAACACCGGGGCAGTAACTTCCTGGTACTCGCCAATGATCACAGGAGTGTTTTGTTTAATAATTCCCGCTTTTTCCTGTGCAATGGCCGGAAGGGTGCCTCCAAGAATGTGGACGTGATCGAGACCAATGTTGGTGATCACCGATAACTCTGGAGTGATGATATTGGTGGAATCGAGCCGTCCGCCCATGCCTACTTCAATTACGGCGAAATCTACTTTTTCACAGGCAAAATAATCAAAAGCCATGGCCACTGTCACTTCAAAAAACGATGGTTCAAGGGCTTCGATCAATTTTTTTTGTGCGTTTACAAAGGCAACTACCCGCCTTTCAGGAATCATTTCTCCATTGATCCGGATGCGTTCCCGGAAATCAAGAAGATGGGGTGATGTGTAGAGACCTGTTTTATAACCAGTTTTTTGAAGGACCGCAGCCAGCATATGTGAAACCGATCCCTTTCCGTTTGTGCCTCCGATATGCAGCGAACGGAACTGATGGTGGGGCTGGCCCAGCGCAGAGCAAATGGTAACGATATTTCCCAGATCGGGACGGTAGGCGACAGCGCCAATCCTGTGAAAAACAGGAAGGCGACCGTATAGATAGTCAATCGTTTGCCGGTAGTTCAAAACCCTTATTTTAGCTTTTTGAGTATTGGTTGCGCTTTTTTGCCAGCCTGGGTTTCCGCCGGGATTTTTTCCATCCAGATCCGGCAATTCTCTTTGTCTTTCTCTTCCAGGTAACTCAGTCCCATGAAATAGGCTGCTTCATAGCGATATACCGATTTGCTTTCATAAACTTGTTCCAGGTCGGTACGGGCCTGGGTTGCCTGGCCGGTATGAATGAGAGTAACCCCGCGGAAAAAGAGAAGGAACATATCATTCGGTTGGCTGCTCAGTTCCTTGTTTAACAGGGGAAGGGCCTGTTCGTATTCCTTTTCGTTGAACAGGCCTGCAGCTTCGGCAACGCCATTAACCGAATCAGCACTGCGTTCAGTGAGGGGCGGCATGGTAATGGTTCCATATTCCCGGATTGGGTTCGTATTCCAGGGGGACCAAATCCAGATGGCGGTAAAAATTGCGGCTGCTGCCGCCCAACGAATCAAAGGGAGGGCCCGGATCTTTGGATCCTTTTTATGGGCTGAAAAGTATTCTGCGCGGTATGGGTGTAGTTTTTTGCGCAGTTGCTGCTCGTTATCGTCTGCCAGTAACAATCGATGCAGGCTCTCAGCGGTTGATGCATATAATGCTGTTTCTTCTCGCAACGCTGGGTTTGACTTTAGTTCATTTTCGAAAGCCAATCGTTCATCGCCGGACATTTCTTCCGACAGATAACGTTCAATGTCTTCGTGCCTTGTCATATCCGGAAATTAATGAGGACCTTTCATGTTTTTGAATTCGGGAGACTGCCTGATCATCATCGTCAGCTTTCCCATGCATTCTGATTTTTTCTTCCGCAGGTACGCATAAGAAACGCCCAGTTTTGCTGCTACCTTTTCCTGGTGTTCTCCGCTCAGCGTCTGGGAGATAATCTCCCGGCAGCGTTCGCCAAGTTGCCGGAAGAATTGCTGTATCAATAAATCTTTTTCTTCCATCATCATCAGCTCACTGGCCAGCGCTTCAGGCTCCTGACCGGTTTCAGATACACTTTCAAGACTAATTGTTACCCCTTGCCGACTCCTTTTTTTTAATTCGTTCCACCATTTTCTCTTACATACCATTAAGAAGAAAGGTTCGAAGGGACAGGTAAGCATCAGCTTTTTATCCTTTGCCTGCCGGTAAATGGATATGATTGATTCCTGAAAGATATCCGCAGCGTCATCGGATGTTCCACTGTTGGCGCAAATCCAATGGTTGATCTTACCTGCAAAATTGCGATAGATTGCAGCGATGATCTTATCGTCGTTCTTTAGCAACCCGTCGATATACCGCTGATCGTTATTGATGACACTTTCGGGCATAGTAATACTTATACGGATGATTTTAGCTACGAATCTACTTAGAAAACACCATCGCAACAATAAGTTTTAAAAATGAGGGGGTAACAAATTCCGAAGTCTGTTGATCTGTTGTTGAAAATGGTTCAACTAAACTCAAAAAAAAATGAAAAAGCAAATTATCAACTGGGCAGCATTTGGCGTCATAGCGTTGTCACTGGCAGCTTGCAAGGAAGGCTACAATGAATTTCCGGATATGGAAATAATTCCCGCCAGGGCGGCTTCCTTTATGGACAAATACAAACCGGCGGAACAACTTTTTACAGGCGATGCCGATGCGGGTTTTGAGATCACCGGCGAACAAGGAATGAAAGTTAAATTTCCGGCCGGGGCGTTCCTGGATGCCGATGGCCTTCCGGTAAGCGGAGAGGTTACCGTGCGGCTGATCGAACTTTATAGCAAGACCGATATCATGCTTGCTGGTTTATCGACCGAATCTCATAGCGATCTTCTTGAATCAGGCGGAGAATTTTATCTAATGGCTGAAAAGGACGGAGAAGAACTTACATTAAATCCGCTTAACGGTCCCTGGACTACGGATCCTGTGTTAATAGATTTTCCGGTTGCTCCTGACAATGCCCCGGATATGCTTCTGTTCACTGGCGGACCCTCTAATCTGGATCCTAATGAACTGACCTGGATCCAGTCTAACGATCGCGTGGTAGATAACTCCAAAGGCTGGTATTCTTTTCCGTTGCCGGAATTTAACTGGATCAACCTGGATAAGTTTGCCAATTATCCTGGTCCCAGGACCAATATTACCATACAAGCCACCTCCAACGGTACAGGCAGCCAGCTGGATATGAATGCCTGGTTGGTCTTCAGGGATACAAAAACAGTGATTGGTATGCCTGGAAGTACCACCATTGGTACTCATTATGATGGCATGCTTCCGGTCGGAAAAGAGATTACACTGGTTTTGGTTGGCTCCGATGAGGACGGTGTCCTTTACCTGGGCAGCCTTGACATAACAACAGAAGATGATCAGACCTATACAATTCTCGCAGAACAGGTGACCGATCAGGAAGCTGAATCGTTCATGCAAAGCCTGAATCAATAATACAATGCTGGAGTTTCCCGGCGGGAAGGGTCGTGCGATTGGTACGACCCCCTGCCGCGGAAAATGACAAAAGCAAATCCGATCATCAAAAACAACGACATGAAAAAGTTAATCTTTACTCTTTTGATGGCCATGATGGCAAGCGCTGTATTGGCGCAGAACGGTACCTGGCAGATCAACGCATCGGGAGGCATTAGCATGCCCCTGGGCACTTATAAAAACTACATCGGACGGGCCAATGACGGTCCTTTTGCAGCGCTGTCTGTGGACAGATACCTGAATGACGCTTCTGTTCGCTGGGGCATAGGCGTTGATCTAAGGTTTCTCCGCCACTCCATGCGCCCCTTTGATACACTCTTTTTTACGAATGGGTATATGTCCACGGATTATCATAATGAGCCCCGGTTTACACATATGGGGGCGGCTCTGGGTCCCACGGCAGCGTTTAAGGCAGGACCGGTAGATCTGGAACTGTTCCTGCGAGGTGGCATCCTTCTGCAGCAATTCCCATCCTTTACCCGCTCTGTATGGGTGCAAGGTGGGGGAGGCGGAATGGTTAATGTTCTGGACAATCATTACACCAATAACCCCGAAAACCGTGCACTGGCCTGGATGGGATTGGGAGGCGCCCGAATTTCCTACCCACTCACGGAGCGGTTCAGCATCAGCCTGCAGGCAGATTACCTGCGCACTTTTGGGAAAACATTCGGAAAAGATCCGAGTCGTTTCCAGGTTGTTCATCATGGCAACTTCAAGGAACCGGATCCGGACATGGAGATAAAGCTGGGTGCGGATGATAGTGCGGAGAATCTGGCTGAATATTTTAGCCCCGAACCCCAGCATTACAATACTTTTGTCCAAGCCTTGAACCTGTCTGCCGGGATCCGGTACACATTTGGCGGGAAGAAATCCAGCCGGAAGAAGGCCCGGAAGTCCCGCCCGGTAACACGTGACCCCTATGTGAAGCCGGCTCCCTCCGGTTTCAGGAAGGACATCCTGATCGTTGTGAAGGACGAACAAACCGGTTTGCCGCTCAGCGGAGTAAAGGTAGATATCCGTCAGGGCGAAACAGTCTATACCTCCATTACGAATGTGAATGGCGAAGCAGAACGGATCGAAAAGGCCGCTGCGGGCCGGTACGAGGTTACAGGGATTAAGAACGGGATTGAGGCAACCGGGGTTGTCATTGGAGCAGCTGAATTTGAAACCCCGGCTCCGGTAATTTACAAGGAAATTCTTCACAACGACCCACGCTTCACACTGGTTGGTGTGACGGTAGATGCTGTCAGCCGGGAAAAACTGGCAGGAATCGGAACGATCCTGACCAATACCGGAACCGCCGCCAACGTGCGTCAGCAATCCGATCCGGAAGGGAAATTTATTTATCAGTTAGATCAGAATTCCGGGTACCATGTTGTTGCCAATCAGGCTGGTAAATTCTCTCAAACGGAAGAGGTAAGTACAAAAGGGCTGAACAGAAGCCAGACCTTGTATGTAACCCTGGAACTGGGAACCAGTGATATTGTCAAGGGAGCAACTTTCGTACTGAAGAATATCCATTACGATTTCGATCGTTCCGAAATCCGTCCGGATGCGGCAAGGATCCTTGATAACGTTGCAAATGTCCTGAGACAGAACCCTACACTTCAAATCGAGCTTTCTTCCCATACCGACAGCAGGGGCAGCGATAATTACAACCTTCGTCTCTCCCAGGAGCGTGCCACTGCTGCAGTGAATTATCTGGTGAGCAAGGGGATAGGCCGGAACCGGCTTAGCGCAAAAGGGTATGGAGAAACAAAGCTGCTGAATGCTTGCGCCAACGGTGTTTCATGTAGCGATGAGGAACATCAGGCCAACCGGAGAACAGAGATCAGTGTGCTGGAATATTAGTGTTTCGTGAGCTAAACGCACGTGTAAAAGTTCCGGAAAAAAGCCGTCCTCTTTCGGGGGCGGCTTTTTTGAAAGAATCAATTATATTTAGGACAAAATAGAGAGCTGATGAAGAGAGTTTTACTACTGATACTTCTTACGGTACCTTTTTGGTCCTTTTCCCAGACGGAAGAACCACTTCCTCCGGAAGGCGATGATTCGGTCACGATTTACTTCGCGGAACAAGGGAGCCGGACGCAGTTCAGCGCGGGCCTTCGCTCTCTGCGACAGATTGCCGGGGCTCCGGAAGCCTTTTATACGTATTATTGGGAATTTGGCGATGGTACATTCAGCTTTGACGAGATGCCTGTTCATGATTATTCGTCCGCCGGAGAGTACGAAGTCCGCCTGTATGCCACCAATAATTATGACGATGGGAAAGCGCCTCCATCCAGGGCAAAGAAATACAGGAAGGAGAAAGCACCAGCCGGAAATGCAGGTGAACCTATCCCAGCCGGACAGGCAACAGAAGGCAAATCCTCAGCTGGAAGAAAGGCTCCTTCGGGGCACTTTCTGAAAGATCAGGCCCTGATGTTAAAGACAAACCGCATGCCTCGCCCGGAAGAGGAAATGGTGTTGATCGCCGGATATCGTAACTTATCTGCTAGTAATATGCCTCTAAACGGCACCCTCGTGCTGTTTTTTAATGAAACAGCCTTTAAGAATGATAATTTTGAGGTGATAGATATCCGGACCTGGAACGAAGAAGAGGAAGTTCCCTGGAGCAGCCTGCTTGCACAATCCGGGATGACGGCATACGTTCCCGCTCCACAGTCTGGTGTTTTCCGGACTGATCTCTATACACCCCCATTGGGTTCCGGAATGCCCTTCCTTGCTTCTGCCGGAAAAGGCCTGGTGACTTATTCGCCACTACCAGCACATGAAGTTGCGATGCCATCTCCTGTGTTGCAAACCATGCTTGCAGAGAAGAGTGAGAAGTTTAGCGGCCGGCGCTTATGGCGGTTTGAGGGGATGGAAGCGGGTGAAGAACGTTTCTTTTTCATCACCCTGAAAACTACTCCGGAAATGATCCGGGATACGAATGCCATCGTGACCATGGACATGATGATGGTCCCTGATGATCCCACCAGGGAGGCAGTGTCGGAGACCATTGAAATGCAGATTGTTGTTTCACACGACCCCAATAAAGCCTCGGTGAATAACCGGTTGATAAACTATCGTTTTCTCGGCAAAGAAAAGGAGCTGAAATATAAGGTGCGATTTCAGAATACGGGAAAAGGGCCTGCTTCTCTGGTGGATATTGGAGTGTCTCTATCTGAAATGGTGGATCTTTCTACCATCCGGATTGTTGATCAGTATCCCGAATGCGTTCCTTGCCAGGAGGCCTATGCCGGACAAAGCTGTCTGGACACAGTTACGACGGCAGATAGCGTACATTTTATATTTCGCAACATTTATCTGCCGGGTAAGCGACAGCAGGGAATAAACGATGCCGATTCTACAAAGGGCTTTGTGGAATTTTACGCGCGGCTCCGGGAAAAGCCGCCAAAATTGCCTTTTTATACCCAGGCGGCGATCGTATTCGACCGGAATGAACCCATTAAAACCAACCGGGCCTATAATCGCTTCTTGCCTGGCATTTCCCCGGCGGTTATTGCCGGTTATGGATGGTCGTTTGCCGGAGGTAACCAGCCGTCTGCGGGTTTTATGCTAGGTGGAAGCATTGCTCCTTATTCGCCTTATAAGATTTACTTTCAGGCCGAAGCCTATTTGGGCGTTCACCGGAACAGCACGTTTGGTTCCTTTCAGGATTATGATTGGGATGACCGTACGGGACCAGAACGGGTTCCTCAGTTTACGCTGAATGATTCATTGTTCTATATCGCCTCGAAGGGAATATCGGGTGAACATGAGCTGGTGACCCTCGATGTAGTCCCCTTGCATGTACGAAAAAACTGGAACGATCGCTGGGCAACCGGAGCGGGAGTATGGGTGGCCGGGAGTATCCATCGTCGTTCTTCCCGGACCGAAAAACTGGATCTTCGTTACTTCCACAACAAAGATACGCAAGGCGGGCCGGGATGGAAGTCCAGGGAGCATTCGGTTACAAGTGTGAGTGAAAGCAAAGCCTTTACTTCTACGCGTGTGGCCGCTTTTGTTGATATTTCCTTCGGCCGGGTCCGGGTAGGGCCATCACTGGGATTGCGTTACTTGCAATTCTTTTCGCCTGGCCAGGGTCACTTGATGTTCTATACTACCTGGAGGTTATAGTGTGATCCCCCTTAGGTTACATAATGTATTGATTGCCGCATCAGGAATGAGAAGGGCAGGAACCTTATGCCTTCTGATGTTGCTTGTGGTCTGTGGAATGGCAAGGGTTATGCCCGCGGTGGCGATGGCCGTACCCGATATCCCGCATGGCTTAAAAATCCGGATGGATAGCTTGCAGAAGGCGGATAATCTGGAGTTATGGGTTTACACATGGATTGATGCGCTGTTGGAAGATCCGGCGGGGCGTTACCAGTGGCCAGGTGAGGCACGACGTCAGGCCTGGCGCGCCCCGGCAACATCGGATGAACAGAGTGCTTGGTTTTACCTATTGGCCAATGAGGGGTATTATCAGCTTCAACACGGGAATATTATTCGTTCATTGCAGGCTTATGAAGAAGCCTGGCGGTCTTACAGTCAATACCCGGTTGTGGGTCAGGACGAAGTTATGGAGTTTGTGCTGAAGCCGCTTGGGAATAATTACACTCGTCTGGGAGATTATGAGCGGGCTATGTACATCCTGGAGCAGGGATATGGCCTGGCAAAAGAAAGTGAAGATCATCGCCAGCAGGCTGCTTTTTTGGTTAATATGGCCGGTACAGCCAGGACGGCCGGACAAGAAGACCGGGCCCTGGGATACGCACGTCAGGCTCTGGGACTGGTGTCCTCCGGGACAGCGCTGCAAGGGTTGCTATTCAACACCATGGCTGACATCAACTATCGTAGAAAAGATCCTGAAGCAGCAAAACATTATCTGGATCGTGCGCTCCATGTACTTAATGATCCGGAAATGCTTCGAAACAATGCCGGTGCCGCAGGTTGGTTGTCCGGAGCATTCTTGTTACAAGGGCAGTTAGATAGGCAACAGGGACATTATACTGAAGCAGGAAGACATTTTCAACAGGCACTGACGTTGTTAGAGGTGAGTTTTCCAACTTCCAAACTACGGGAAAAAGCGAAAATATGGCTGGAAGTAGGCAAAACCCATTATCAGGAAGAGCGCTATGTGGAGGCCCTGACGGCCTTTGACCATTCACTTGGCTTCCTGATTCCGCACTATGATCCGGGAACAATGCTTGTCACCGGGTTTTATCCTGATAATACAATTCTGGATGCATTTACCGGAAAAGCAAGGGCTGCAGTAAGACTTGGGAATGAGCGGAACGCCCTGGATCTCTACCGGCAGGCATTGGAGGTTTCCGAAGAACTCCGGCAACGTTTTTTTGGGTTGGGGTCTAAACAGGATCATCAACGGTTTAGTTTGAACATTGCCGAAGAAGCCATTGAAATCGCTTTCCTCCTTTATGAAAAAACCGGAAACGTTGATTTCGCCCTTGCCGCATTGGATTTTGCTGAACGGAATAAAGCCAGGATCCTTTCCGATGAACTTCGATGGAACTTGTCCATGGGTAAAGCCAGTGAACAGGATACACTTGTCCTCAGGGAACGGAAATTGATGCAGGCACTGGCTTATTACGAAGGGGAGCGGATACAGGCAGAATTAAGCAACCACGAACAGGAAAGCCAGCGTTTTAAGAAGGAAGCAAGCCGGATTGGATACGAACTTTCATTACTTCGGCCCGAGCTTTACAGGAGATTTCCACTTTTGAACCCTTCAGACCGGCGGAATGTGGATGAAAACCTGGAAACCCTGCCTCCAGGTGTGGAGGTTTGGGAATATTTTACGGGAAACAGGCATTGGTATGTCTTTCGTGCCGGAAGTGAAGGTATCCGGGAGTTCAGGCGACTGGGTGAGGCAAATTCATTGGGTGAAGCAGTGGGTTCATTTCTGAATCAGTATTTCAGCAATGGGCCGCAGGAGATGTATAAAGATCCGGAAAAGTATTTTAAGAATGCTGTTGGGATCTTTCAGCTTCTGGTACCTTTCGTCGCCGGGAATGAGATGGGTGTCCCGGAGAGAAAAATGATCATCCCGGATGGAATGCTGGGAAAAATGCCATTTGAAGCCCTGCTTACCCGTTCGGATTATTCTCCGGCGGTATCCCAATGGCCTTTTTTGGTGCGGGAGGCATTGCTGTGGCGGGCTTACTCGCTGGATGTCTGGAACCAGTTGCAGGAACAACCCCGTGTTGCCCGGGAGTATGAACGCGATTTTGCCGGGTTTTTTGTGTCCTTTGACGGAATGGAGAATGGGGGAGGACTTGTTTCGTTACCTGCTGTTCAGCGGGAAATGGAAATGATCAGGGATGAGGTGCCAGGCGGCGATTTCTTCCGGGAAAGGAATGCTACATCCCGTGCATTCTTTGAATCATTTGGCAGTTCTCCGGTCGTGCATCTGAGTACTCATGCCTTTTTGCTTGGAGAGAACCAGGTTCCGGCCCTCCAGTTTTCGGATCGCCAGGTTTATATTCCTGATATTTACCGGTATGGTCAGGCGCCTGAGCTGGTCGTGCTGAGTGCCTGTCAAACAGGTAACGGCCCATTGGCTGAAGGGGAGGGGATTATTAGTCTTGCCCGGGAATTCGCCGCTGCAGGAACCGGAGGTATTGTTGCCGGTTTGTGGAACCTCAATGATGAATCGGCGGCAGAACTTACCGGTACGTTCTACCGGGAACTCCGAAAAGGAGGTGACAAAGCGCTGGCACTTCATAACGCAAAACTGGAATGGTTGGATAATCCGGATCTAGCTGAAAGTCAGAAACTCCCCTATCACTGGGCGGCCCTGGTTTACACTGGGAATAACCGGACACTTGATCTTTCAGGAGACGCAGGAAACCTGTTCTCCGGAATATGGGGCTATCTGGCAATTGGAGCTGCCCTGGGGGGCGTATGGCTCATTTCCCGGCGGAGAAAAAGGTTTCTCTATAAATAATCAGGATTTACTGGAGAATAAAAGTAAATACAACGGTTCCGGCTTGTATTTCCGGTCCCTGGGCAATGGGGTTCAGTTTTGCATTCTTTACAGCCTGTTCGCATTTGGCCCATAAAGAGGTATTTGAGATGGTGGTTCCCCGGACTCCCGCTTTAGCAGACTTGATATTGCCACTTCGATCGACAGAAATCTGAACGGCTACCCGACCGTAGGTCTGGCCATCGTCCTGCAGGCTTGGTTTGGTCGTGAAGTATCTCCCGGAAAGATTTAGTGCGATCCCTCCTCCTCCTGAACCTGTTCCTTCATAACTATTGGAAAGGTTGTTTCCGGTTTGGGCGCCCTGATTTCCGGCCTGGTCACCATCGCCGTCTCCGGAGCCGGCTCCCTCACTTTGGTTGCCTTTGTACAGCGCATTCTTGTTGACAACAGGTTTCTTTTCCTCTTCAGGCTGACTATGATCATTGCTTGTTACCGGCGCTTCCACGGGCTTGGCCTTTACTTCCGGGTTGTTTGAACTTTTTACAGCAGGAGCGTCTTCAAAATCCTGGGTGGTGATGCGGCGCTCATCGGCGTCAGGAACCGGGTTGGCAGCAGATACGATCTCTTCCCTTGTTTCCTGCGGCGGACGGTTATTTGCGTTGGGAGATGCCGACACGGCTTCCATGCTCGTGTAATCTGTGCCTATGCCTGTTTCATCAGGCCCATAGTTGATCTCAATGCCACCGCTCAGGATCTCTTCGGTTGCTTCCTTCTGGGTATGTATATAGACGAAATATAAAACCAGCAAAATGGCAATATATACACCGGAAGTGTATGCTAATGCTTTCTTCCATTGTGGAGGGTATTCTATATACTGATAGTTGGCCATGATCTTTCTGCTCCTTCCTTACTGATCTTTATCCGTTGCCAGCACCATTCTTACCTGATTCCTGTTGCACGCGTCCATGATATCCACCAAATGTTGAACGTCCACAGACCGATCTACGTATAAAACGGCTGAAAGTTCGCTATTGTTTCTCCGGGGATAATTTTGAAGCATGCTGTCCAGCATGCCAACGGTAACCGGGATCTTGTCCAGGTACAATTGAAGATCCTCGGTAAGGGTAATATTCACTGTTTCCTTGGAAAAGGTTTCACCCGACTCCGAACGAGGGTTTTGTACCCGGATCACATTCGGATTAATCACCAGGGAGGCAATGAGGAAAAACAGCATCAGGAAGAACATAATATCGTTCATCGATGCCGCATTCACCTCCGCCTGTATTTTATGCCGTCTTCTCAGATTCATTACCGGAAACTTATTTAGTCGGTTCTTCCAAAAGGTCAATAAAGTCGATGGAATCTGTTTCCATTTGCAGGATTACCTTATCAACCATCATGGTTAGAATATGATGACCAATATAGGCCAGGATCCCAACGAACAAACCTGCCGCACTGGTGATCATTTTCTGGTATAGGCCTGCTGATACCGTGTCGATCGAATATTCACCGGTATTGGAGATCGTGTAAAAGATGGTGATTACCCCGATGATGGTACCAATGAAGCCAAGCATGGGAGCAATGCCGGCAATAATGCCGAGAATATTGATGTTCTTTTCCAGCTTGGATACTTCCAGTTTCCCCTGGTTTTCGATGGCGCCTTCAATGTCCTTGATAGGCTTTCCAATGCGTGTAAGTCCTTTTTGAAGCATCCGGCCAATGGGCGTTCCGCTGCTCCTGCAAACTGCGATAGCTCCTTCCAGATTACCAGCCAGCACATATTGTTTGATCTGCATGGTAAGGTTGGATTCGTAACGGGCTGCCTTCCTGATGGTGAAGTATCGTTCAAAAAAGATGTAGATGCCAAGAAACAGCAGCAGCGCGATGGGTAACATCACCCAGCCTCCCTTCATCAGGAGACTGAATAGATTCATTTTCTGCTCCGCCGCGATCACGGTGTTCTGCGGGAATGCTTGCTGCAATGTATCTGCCGCCTGGTTCAGGGTATCCCCAATCTGTAACAACAACATAAATTATTCTGATTTTAAACTTTTCTAAAATTTGACGATTACTATATAATATTCAGTCTCACAAGCAGGAGGGATACAAGCCCCAATATAATCAGACCTATGAGAATTGCCCAAATAAGCTTGAATTTATTTTTCCTGACGTTCTTAAAGCCAATTTTCCGGGTGATTACCTCCACGACATTTCCGCCCCGGTCCAGGGGGTTCAAAACAACAGGGCTTAAGCCGAACAGGGCATGATCGTTGAAATAAGATTCAAAACCGATCTTGCCGCCTGGCTTTGTGTTCAGACGACCCATCCCTGGAAATTCAAAAGATCCGTTCCTGCTTAATTCCTGCTTGACCCGGATAACAAATTTGTCAACCTCGTAACCGGCCAGGTTGGGATTGATCTGCCGGCTACCGGCAATTTCTCCGGCCAGTGTCCGATTTCCCTTTTCATGCTTTTCGGAAAAACTTAGCCTGCCCGTAAAAGGAAAAAAGGAATCACTTCCCCGAGCGGCATCATTACCTGTCTGTTCACCGGGTGAGGGCTCAGCGCTGGCAAGCGTTCCCGGAATACCCTGGCTTGCTGTGATCGTTCCCAGGCCGGGAATGCTGACTTTCCCTTCTGCTTTTAACAGTGTTGCGATGAATTGTGTCGTTTCCATGCATCCGATCCGTTAAAGTGCGAACGTGAGGCCGCCCACCATGGTAAAGCCCAGTCCCTGGTAGTTCAAATAATGTTCGTATTGCTTATTCAATATATTATTGGCATTCAGGAAAACACCAAAATTCGTGTTGATCTTATAAGTGGCGCCAAAATTAAGATCGGCGTACGGATCCAGGACCTGATAGCTGGCGCCTGTACCGGAATTGCCCAGATAAGCATTTCGTTCGCCAACATAAAAAAGATCGGCGGTCAGGAACAGCTTGTCCCGGTAATTGTAAGTAGGAGACATGTACAGCTTCAGCGCAGGAACATTCCAGGCCTGTTGAATAAGA
>DATCYD010000294.1:0-5703 GCA_036570465.1 Anseongella sp. | reverse complement strand
AATCCTGCAAACTTTAACGTAACAATGGTGTTACTTGTTAAATGGATCGTCTGGTTGATCATGGGATCAAACCCTTCGGTCTGGATACCGAAGGCAGGTAGCGTAAAAATCCTGTTATAGTTTTATTTAAAAATTGTACTTTTGCAGGGGATAATAAACTAGATTATGAAGAAATTATTACTATTTGCGTATTGTATTGTCTTCTCAACGTTGACTGCCTGGTCA
The DNA here is from genome assembly GCA_036570465.1 of Anseongella sp. GTDB lineage: Bacteria > Bacteroidota > Bacteroidia > Sphingobacteriales > Sphingobacteriaceae > Anseongella. The sequence goes on along the minus strand of DATCYD010000294.1, from coordinate 5,478 downwards.
CAGCAGAGGACAGTGACCGGTAAGGTAACCGGCGAAGACGGTTCTCCGCTACCTGGAGTCTCGGTAGTGGTAGAGGGAACAACCATTGGAGCTCAAACAGATTTGGATGGCGTTTATGAACTGGTAGTACCGGTGGATGCGGAAACACTTGTGTTTTCATTCATTGGCTTTGCTTCTGTTGAACAGGCCATTGACAACAATACCATCATCAATATCACCTTAACCCAGGATATTGAAGCGCTCAGTGAGGTGGTGGTAGTGGGCTATGGCGAACAAAGCAGGCGTTACCAGCTGCAAAGTTCTTCCACCATTGAGGCCAAAAAATTTGAGAATGTTCCCGCGGTTTCACCCCAGCAGCTTTTACAAGGGCAGGCAGCCGGCGTGCAAATGACCAATTCTTCCGGATTATTAGGCGCTGCCGCGAATATTCGTATCCGGGGCGCCGCTTCCATTACCGCTGGTGGCGAGCCCCTGTTTGTAGTGGATGGTATTCCAATGAATGACGGTGATTATAGCCAGGAATTGGGAGGGGCATCGGGCCTGAATCCGCTTTCTGACCTGAATCCTGAAGATATTGCATCGCTTACGGTATTGAAAGATGCATCGGCGGTAGCTATTTACGGTTCAAGAGGGGCAAACGGCGTGGTCCTTATTGAGACCAAGAAAGGCCAGATGGGAAAAGCCACAATTGATTTTGATTACTACACAGGCTTTTCAAAGCCGACGAATATTTATGACCCCCTTAGCGGAGATCAATATATCAACTTGTTGCAGGAGTTTTATCAGGCGAACGATCCTACAGATGTTCCCACCGACCCCGGTACCAGGTTTGACTGGTTAGATGCTGTTACCCGGACTGGGACCATTAATAATTATTCTGTTTCAGCCAGTGGTGGTTCAGAAAGAACAACCTTTTACCTGGGGGGTACGTACCTGGATCAATCCGGGTATGCACTCGGTAATGATCTGGATAAGCTGAACGGGCGTATTAACCTGCAACACCGCTTGAACGATAAGGTCAGATTTGGTGCTAATTTTGGCATTTCCAAATCGTTGAACGACCGTATCGGCGCTGAAAATAACACATTTGCTTCCCTGACATCGGCTTATCTGCAATCTCCGTTAAGCCCTGCCTATGCTGAAGATGGCAGTTACCTCCGGGGAGGATTTATCCCGAATATCCTGGCGATAGAAGAATTAGGGATTACCGATCAGGTGAACAGAAGAAATACCGGTAATATTTATGCCGAAGTGGAACTGATTCCCGGACTTACACTCAAATCGGACTGGGGTGTTGACGGAGTACAGGTCGAGTATTTTAATCGTGATCCGGATATCGTTACCGCCGAAGGGTATGCATTTAAGCAGATTGTTCAGGATAATAAATGGTTGACCACCAATACCCTGGATTATGATCGGGAAATGGGTGATCACAACTTTGGGATCCTGCTTGGACAGAGTTATGAGACTTCCCGGTATGAAGACATCACCGTAGAGGGCAGCGGATTTGCCAGTGACCTGCTACGGAATGTTGCGTCGGCAGCTACGCCTACCACCACTTCTTCTACCAGGACCGCCTGGGCATTGACCTCACTATTCTCCCGGGTGGATTACCGCTATATGGACCGTTATATGTTAGAGGGTTCTGTAAGACGGGATGGGTCATCCCGTTTTGGGGCCGATAACAAGTATGGTACTTTCTGGGCGGTTGCCGGTGGCTGGATAATCTCCGAAGAAAGCTTTATGCAAGACGGTGGCGTATTTAATTATCTGAAACTAAGGGCCAGTTACGGAACAGCAGGGAATGACCGCATTGGTAATTTCTCTTCCCTCGGCCTTTATCAGGCAGGTACTGAATCAGACTACGCAGGCCTTCCCGGTTTAAGACCGGTGCAGCCTGAAAATCCTGACCTTAGCTGGGAAACCTCCAAGTCATACGATATCGGATTGGATATGACCTTGCTGAATTCAAGATTGGATGTGAAGATCAATTACTTTAATAAGAATACGGACGGCTTATTATTGGATGTGCCCATTCCTTCAACTAATGGTTATACATCAATTACCCGGAATGTCGGGGAAATGGAAAACAAGGGCTGGGAATTTGCCATTAATTCAACCAATATTAATAAGAATGATTTCAGGTGGACGACCGGTTTTAATATTTCCTTTATTAAGAATGAGATCCTGTCCTTGCCGGAAGGCAGCAGTGTCGATGCAGAGGGAAGAAAAGTCGTAGGTACCGGAGATCAGCGGGCCATCGAAGGACATTCGCTGAACAGTTTCTACATGATCCGCTATAAGGGGATCAATTCAGAAACAGGCGATGCAGAATGGTTCACCAAAGATGGAGAAGTGACAACTAATCCATCATCTGCAGACCGGGTAATAGTGGGCAAAGGTAATCCTGACTTTTTTGGAGGATTGACCAATACCTTTACCTATAAAGGGTTTGAACTAAATGCCTTCCTGCAGTTCGTTTCCGGCAATAAGGTGCTGTTGGATGAGCTTTCCTTTTTGGAAGAAATTGGTGGTAGCTTTAATAAGACCACTAATATGCTGAATTACTGGAAACAACCCGGAGACCGCGCTTTTGCGCCTGCATTGACCAGCCCAACGGTGACAACCTTTACACAGGCGTCCACATTACAGCTCCTGAATGGTTCTTACATGCGGCTCAAGAATGTGACACTAAGCTATAATTTACCCGCTGAATTATTGCAGAAAAGCAGGTTTATTTCAAGGGCAAGGGTGTATGTCATGGGGCAGAACCTGTGGACGCTAAAGGATAAGGATTTCCGGGGCGCAGATCCGGAAGTTTCTGCCGATGGCGCCAGTAACCGGTTTCTGGGTGAATCATTTTTTGCAGTTCCCCAGGCAAAAACAATTACGGTTGGGGTAAGCCTTGGTTTTTAAGGATAAAGCAAGAACAATATGAAAAAGTTGATATATATTTTGGCTGTTGGTTCTATACTAATAGCTTCCTGCGATAAAAAACTGGATGTAAATCCTGAACAGGATTTGCCTACAGATTTGGCATTTGCGAACAAAGAGAATTCATTTGCATCGCTGATGGGTGTTTACAGCAAGTCTCAGCTGTATGATGTGTTTGGATCGTTGCCACAAATCATTGGAGACTATCAGGCGGATAACGTCAATTTTGCCGGATCATTCCCAACCTTACAGGATATTGATACGTATGGTGTAAAATCCGATAACAGCAATGTCCTCGGTATCTGGCGCGAGCATTTTGCGGTCATTGTTGCGGCAAATGCGGTCATAAAGTATGTGCCGGGTGTGGCAGATGAGGCATTCACAGAAGAGGAGAAGGCACAATACGTGGCCGAAGCAAAGTTTATCAGGGCCATTGTTAATTTTCAATTGGTTAATTTGTTTGGACAGCCTTATAATTTCGACAATGGCGCCAGCCTGGGTATTCCCATAGTATCCGAGCCTTTTGAAGGTGAAATTACCTACCCTGTCCGTGCCACTGTGGATGAGGTGCATCAACACATATTCAAAGACCTGGAGGAGGCATTGCCTGCTTTGTTACAGGCAGGCGATTTTGGTAGTCCTGAGACAGCGAGGGGGAGGGCTACACAGGGAGCTGCCAAAGCATTGATGGCACGCCTTCATCTCTACAGGGGTGAATATACTGAAGCTGCCCAGTTGGCGGGCGAAGTGATCGATGATCCCGATTACGTACTGGCGGGGAATCATAACTTTTATGATGGGAATACTGCCGAGGATATTTTTACCGTTCAGAATTCTCCAACGGACAACGGAGCAACCAGCTCAGGTGGCTGGGCCTCTTATTACAATAGTGGTTCAAACAATGGCCGGGGCGACTGTCCCTTCAGCGCGGATCTGATCGCCGCTTTTGAAGAAGAAGCCGGGGATTTGCGTTTTGCACTCTCCAGAAGGGACGAAGCCGGGGATCCCTTGTTTACAACGAAGTTTCCGGATGCAACCACCAATGCTGATAATGCCCCACTTATCCGGATTACAGAAATGTACCTGATCCGGGCTGAAGCATTGGCAGAAGATGGCGGTATTAATACAGAATCGCTTGATTTGATGAATGATCTGAGAGACCGGGCTAATCTTCCTGCCTGGGATGCCGGTGATTTTGCAAGTGACGACGAGTTTATTGAAGCAATCCTCAACGAGCGCCGGAAGGAACTTTGTTTTGAAGGGCATCGCCGGATGGATCTGCTCAGGAAGGGAAAGAGTCTTAGAACCACAGGTTTTGGTGAAGATATTTCCGCTCCGGGTGATCCCTTTATCATTCTTCCGATCCCAGAAGCTGAAAGAGAAGTGAATCCAAATCTCGATAAAAATCCGGGGTATTAAATAAATAGTCCTGGCGGACATGCCACTTAAGTTCAGGTGATTAACCGAGGTTGAGGTTCTGGGTCGCCGCCCGGATGCCTTCCTTATCCAGGCCGGGCAACTCGGCGATGCGGCCCAGGTAGGTGACCCCGCTGTAATTAAGAATGGCGTTTTCGGAATCGGGGTCGGCATCGCCGTTAATGACAATGCCGCGAACAGGGATTTGCCGTAACCGCAGCATTTCGAGGGTTAATAATGTATGGTTGATACTTCCAAGGTAATTCTTGGTAACGACGATTACTTCGGCATTCAGATGAGCGATCAGATCGATCATAAGCAATGTTGGGTTCAGGGGAACCATCAACCCACCGGCGCCTTCGATGACCAGGGGGCGGTGGGTGGCCGGAACCTGAAAGTCTTCAATTTTAATATCCACATTGTCCAGCCGGGCTGACTTATGCGGTGAAAATGGCTGGGTCAGTTGGTAAGTTTCCGGGTGAAACCGGGAGGCGCTGTTGCTGACTAGCGATTGTACCGTCATGGTATCGGAATGATCCAGGTCTCCTGCCTGAACCGGTTTCCAGTAATCAGCTTCTAGTTTTTCAACGAGTATGGCTGAAATGATGGTTTTGCCAATTCCGGTATCAATTCCTGTTATAAAAAGTGGTTTCATAATTTGCTTGACAGAGGATTTTTAAGAAGATACGCTAATTTTTTCAATTCTTCATCCGTATTGAACAAATGCAGGCAAATCCGCAACCGTTCTTTCCCTGGTGGGACGGTAGGGCTGAGGATGGGTCTGACGTCCAGCCCGGCTGTCTGAAGCCTGGTGGCGGCGTCCCGTACGGCCTGGTTGCCTGGGATCATGACCGTTTGAATGGGGCTGTCCGGGGTTTGCCAATAGTCTGAGGTGGGGTTGGAATCTTTTAGCAGTTGGCCGAACCAGGCGATGCGGTCTGCCAGTTCCTGCTGCAGGTTGGGACGGCCGATGAGGAGTTCGTAGGCACACAGGATGCTGGCCAGGTTATGGAAGGGCAGTGCGGTGCTATAGATGAGCGGCCGGGCAAAATTGACCAGGTAATCCTTCAGTGTACGCGCACCAAGGACAATGGCCCCGTGGCTTCCCAGCGCTTTGCCAAAGGTATA
>DATCYD010000293.1:0-2607 GCA_036570465.1 Anseongella sp. | reverse complement strand
GGGCCGTATCAGCGGTGCAACAAATGCTTCATCGACATATTCCAGTTCTGTGCTAACCTGCTGAAGAAATTCTTCCTGCAAACCGATATCCATGATTTTCAGGTTGCCGCAAAATTTCCCGGAATCCGGAAACAAAAAGCTTGTTTTGGGTACCTGGAATGTAAGTGTGGTGCTTGCTGAGACCACGCTCCGGTAACGATCCGCGTCCCATTGACCAGCATCCGCAGGCAACCCTGCAGGCACGTCTATGCTGACGACCGTGTTTCCGCTGCTGTTTATGTGGTGGACAGCAGCAGCCAGAAGCCCTTCCAGGGGTTTGCTAATGCCAGAACCTAACAAGGAATCAATGACCACCATTCGTTTCGGTTCAGGATCTGCCAATTCCATCTGCCGGAGATCCCTTTCCTGGCCAATTTCCCTGATTGACACTTCCGGTACTTTCCGCAGCCGGTCCAGATTCAGCAAAAAATCTTCAGATCTGTGTTTTGAATGCTGAACGATGAGTACGGCCACCCGGTAACCATACCCGGAAAGCAAGCGGGCGATTACCAGTCCGTCCCCACCGTTATTCCCCTGGCCGCAATAAATCAAAAATGCGTGGTCCCGGCTGAATTTGGTTAGCAGGTATTCGGTGCAGGCTTTGCCGGCACGCTCCATCAAGCCGGTGGATGCGATGGCTTCTTTCCGGATAGTCCAGGAATCCCAGTCACGGATTTGTTGAACATTCAGCAGTTTCATGAACCTATGTATTTATATCGGCGCCGGGCCGCTCCCCTTCGTGGATTTTCTTCAGAATCTGTCGCAGGGTTTGCTTCAAATGTAGTTTCACGATCTCACCCATACCTTTGCAGGTAAGAAAAGCCGAATTTTTATAATGGATAGCCAGCTCAGCACGTAATTGCCGAATTTTTTCCGGTGATGAGATTTCGTCTTTCAGCATCGGATCCAGCAGTTCTTTCAACCTGTAACGGGAGGAACGGAGACGGTTCACGATCAGGGCCCTTTCTTCCTGTTGATATTGCAGGATGGAATCCGGTTTAAGAAACTTCCGGGCCAATTCCATCAGCGGCTGGTTCTCCTGGAAAAGCCTTGGCAGGTACATGGCAAGTCTCCCGTCATAGGATTGCTGATCGAAATCAATGGCACGAGCCCGGAACTGAGAGGCCTCAAAGTCAGGGGTTATGTCTATCACATAATTATACGACCGCATGTCTCCCAACAGGCGAATAAAGCAGCGCTCGTTGAACTTTATGAATTCCTTGGCGATGCGTGTCTGATTAAAGGAATTGTCATTGAGATAATCCCTGATGAACATATCTCCCGGAATACCAGCAATATGTTCCTCAATCAGGGTATTCTCATCAGTGAAATACACGATCCGGTTCGGGGAAAGGATATGTTCCAGTTCCAGGCCATAAATACGGGACGCGTCTGCCACTTTCACATAAAAATGGTCATAATTATCGTTCAGATTATTCACGATTCGAATCCGGAAGGGTTTTGAATTCCCGAACACACAATAATCTACGCGGGCCACCGAAAGATTCTTCAGGAATGAGGTATCGCCTTCAGTCTTCAGGTGGGCATAAACCAAGGCCAGGGCGGGATACAGTTCCCGCATATCAGATGGGTCATAATACACGGTTTCCCAAAGCAGGTCATTTCCTGAATTGTCATAAAGCGGAATGGACCCTGCAAAATGCAGTAAGTCATTATATGAAACCGGTACCGCCACCTCTCTTCCGTAGTGACGGAGGTACTTTCTCAATCCCTGGCTTACCTTGTAAAAAGGCTTCTTCCTGGATGGCTTGAGGTTTTCAGTAATGGAATAAGATGACAGCAAATCCGGTTGATCTTTCGTTCACCGAATTTAAGAAGATTTTGTGAAAGCGTCCGAATATTCCCGGCATTGCCAGGTTACTTCCCCCCGTTGATGCTAAAGGTATGCGTGATATCGGCTGTTTCGGCCAGCATGGCATAGACCGAGCAATATTTTTCGACCGAAAGCTGAATCGCTCTTTTTACTTTCTCATGGTCCAGTTGCCCTTTGAACTGAAAATCCATCTGAATGGTGCGGAAAATTGATGGCGTTTCCTCTACCCGTTCTCCATCTACAACGATCTTCAGGTCTTCGATGACTTGCCGTTGCTTTTTCAGGATCAGGATTACATCAATGGCGCTACAGCCACCAAGTCCCATTAAGATCAGTTCCATTGGCCGGGCCCCGTTGCCCGCCGCTCCAATATTCCGCGAACCATCCACATCTACCTTTACACCCTCGGTACCAACGGCCTCGAAATGAAACGCATCGTCTGTTCTTTGAAGTTCTACTCTCAATTTTTTTAGTTTCTGATTTCTATTTCTGGTTGCTGGGTTAGACGTGGAGGCCGCATTCTTTGCGGGAGGCGTGTTCCCACCACCAGCGGCCGGCACGGAAGTCTTCGCCTTCCAGGACAGCACGGGTGCAGGGTTGGCAGCCAATACTGGGGAAACCTTTGTCGTGCAGGGGGTTGTAAGGGATGTTATATCGCCTTACATACTCTTTCACTTCATCCAGGGTCCAGGTGAACAGGGGGTGAAATTTTACCAGCTTATGGCCGGCATCCC
>DATCYD010000292.1:0-5126 GCA_036570465.1 Anseongella sp. | reverse complement strand
AAACCATTCTATAGCTAATCTAACACCTTTTTTAGCGAAAAACAAAATTAGAACAGCCCCAGGGCCGCTTTTTTTCCACTTTTTAACAGTCTCCTGACTGCAAAAGCGATAAACTATCCGGCAAGTCAAAACACACCAAACCCGTAAAGTGCTGTTTGTCAGTAAAATACACGGGAACACCCGCCCCTACAGGCCCCAGAAGGCCATAAAAGGAACCTCAGAAAAAAATTAGAAAAAAAGTAAAGCGATAATCATCGCCAGTTACTTTAAGCCATCGCCAGCTTTTCACTGTCGTAGTCGCCGTCCTTTAGTTTTTGGGCCACTTCGCTAAAAGCATCCAGTGTTTCCCGGACATCGTCCAGAGTATGCACCGCCGTTGGGATCAGGCGCAGCATAAGCTGCCCCTTGGGGATGACAGGATAAGTAACAATAGAACAGAAGATCCGGTAGTTTTCCCGCAGATCAATGATCATATTAAGGGCTTCGTGAAGCGATCCTTTCATGAATACAGGCGTCACGCAGATATTGGTATTTCCGATATCAAAGCCCTTTTCCCGAAGACCGTCCTGCAGCGCAGTGACAATGTTCCAGAGCTGGTCTTTAAACTCAGGATGCTCCCGCAGCAGCTGAAGACGCTTATGCAGGCCACTGACCATGGGCATGGGAAGTGACTTAGCAAAAGTTTGAGAGCGCATGTTGTAACGCAGGTATTCCACCACGTATTCATCGGCGGCAACAAAGGCTCCGATGCCGGCCATCGATTTGGCAAAGGTGCCAAAATAAACATCGATTCCGTCAATACATCCTTGCTCTTCGCCGGTTCCGGATCCCGTTTTTCCCTGGGTGCCGAAACCATGTGCATCGTCCACCAACAGGCGGAAATCATATTTTTCTTTTAATGCAACGATCTCTTTCAGCTTTCCCTGCACACCAGACATTCCGAAAACGCCTTCGGTAATTACCAGCACACCACCGGAGGTGCCCTCGACTAATTTTTCTGCCCGTTCCAGTTGCTTTTCAAGGCTTTCAATGTCATTATGCTTATACATGAAGCGTTTACCCTGATGCAGGCGAACACCATCAACAATACACGCATGCGACTCCCCGTCATAAACCGCCACATCATGCCGGCTTAGCAGGGTGTCAATAATGGAAACCATGCCCTGGTAACCGTAATTCAGCAGAAAGGCATCCGCCTTGCCCACGAAACCGGCCAGTTCCTTTTCCAGACTCTCATGATTACTGGTGTTTCCCGACATCATTCGGGCTCCCATGGGATAAGCCAGGCCGTGTTCACTCGCACCCAATTCATCCGCTTTGCGGACCTCGGGATGATTGGCCAGGCCCAGATAATTATTCAGACTCCAAACTATATGCTCTTCCCCCCTGAACAGCATGCGGTTGGCAATAGGCCCTTCCAGTTTAGGAAAAGCAAAATAGCCATGCGCAAATGTTGAATGCTGGCCAATGGGGCCTCTGTCCCGTCTGATCTTCTCGAAGATATCCAATATGGTAAAAACTAAATCCTATAATTGTAAAACACCCCAAAAATAAGTTTTATTCCCTGTTTGACAAAATCACAGGAGAAGTGAGTCCAAAATAAATAGCTCTTCGCACAAGGCGAAGAGCTATCGTCACAATAATTGTGTAAGCGCTAATCTACATTATCATGCAGAAAAGAATTGTTTGGCCTGATCTCCCCGTCATCATCTGAGACGGTAAACCGCGACAACTGATTTTCAGAAGAATGCGGCACTTTATTGAGGCTCATGTTCCTTCTTTTATAAGCGGGCTCGTTTTCCAGTTCAGAAAGCCCGTTGGTGGAGCGCAGCTTCAGGCTGAGATCCTTTAAGCGCATGACACGCTCCCGTGAACGTTGCAACTGTTCTTCTATTTCCCCCTCGGCGTTATTCACCTCCGGTTCCAGGTCAGGTTGTTTGCGCTGCACAGGCTCAATGGTCACGGTAACATCGTTGTTCACATCCCGGCCGGCAGGCGGATTCTGATCATCTTCCTTGCTGCCCCAATCAAAAATACTGCCCTGACGAGTCGATCCTGATGGAGAAGTGGATGCTCCTGCCCGGGACGATGATGGAGACTCTGAATCCTGCTTTCTGAACGGTTCCAGTGACGAGTCTCCGGATCCTTTCAGAAAGGGTTCACCAAGCTTGAAGGAATTGCCGAATGGCTCAGACCCGGTACCGGAAGCCGCCGCTGTTCCGGCGGATGTACCCCGGACCACGCCGGCATCTGTTTCATCTCCGGTTTTAAGTCTTGGTTCATGCTCCTGATCCAGACTAAAGTCTTCTACCCCGCCATCTTTTTGCTGATCGGTTTCAAAGAGGCTAACCTTTTTCGCTTTCTCTTTTTGTTGCTCCTTGTTGTCATAGCTACCCGGTGCACGTTCCATTTCCTCCTGTGTACGGGTCTTGAAACCAGTGGCAATAATTGTCACTGAGATAGAATCGCCGAGACTTTCATCGTAGCAATGGCCCCAGATCATATCCGCCATGGATCCGGATTGCTCCTGGATGTAATCGGTAATCTCGGTCAGTTCTTCCAGCAGCACTTCCTGATTGCCGGAGGTGATATTCAACAGGATATACCGGGCACCGGAAATAAAACTATCGTTCAATAACGGAGAGTTCAGGGCGCCTTCAGCAGCGCGGCGAGCCCGGTTTTGGCCTTCGGTTGCGCTGGAGCCCATAATGGCCACGCCACCATCAGTCATCACCGTTTTCACGTCTTCAAAATCCACGTTTATATATCCAGGGAGTGTAATGATCTCCGCGATCCCTTTTGCCGCTGTGGTTAGAATATCATCCGCCTGTGCAAAAGCGTTGGAAAGGGAAAGATTTCCATACATTTCCCGTAGCCTGTCATTGGAAATAACCAACAGGGTATCCACATGTTCTTTCAGCTCGCTAAGGCCTTCTTCGGCTTGTTGACGACGTCTTTTCCCTTCGAATGAAAAAGGAGTTGTCACGATACCAACTGTAAGAATACCCAGTTCCTTAGCCGCCTGGGCAATGATAGGGCTTGCACCTGTTCCTGTACCTCCGCCCAAACCGGCAGTAATGAACACCATTTTGGTACTGGAACCCAGAAAGTCCTTTATCTGATCAATATTCTCAATGGCTGAATTCTTACCAACTTCCGGAATGGAACCAGCGCCCCTGCCTTCGGTAAGACTGGACCCAAGCTGCACTTTATTAGGTACCGGGCTCATTTCCAGCGCCTGGGAATCTGTATTGCAAACCACAAAGTCAACCCCCTTAATCCCCTGATTAAACATATGGTTGATGGCGTTTCCTCCACCGCCTCCTACACCGATCACCTTGATGATTGACGCCTTATCCTTAAACATTTCAAATTTCATGACTATCGGGTTTTACTATACTATGTAATAATACTTATTTAACATCATTTTATTATTCCATTCCAAAGCGCTATGTGGAAAACTACGGGTATTGTTGAAAATTATAGGGAATCATCGCAAGTAATCACTGTCTTCAATATCATTTTCAAGCCAGTTCCTCCCTTTTTGAAGAATCTTATCGAACAACCCCAGCGCTGCCCGTGACTGTTTCTGCGGCTTGCTGTCTGACTGGGGAGATTCTTTACTGGTGTTCATGGCCTGAAGAGCTTTGATGACCAGTCCGATCCCTGTAGCATACATCGGACTCTTGATCTCTTCAACGGTGCTTCGGGCGATATGCTCGTTTGGATAACCAATCCGCGCATCCATTCCGGTGACATATTTCACCAGCTGGGTCAGGTGTTTCAGCTGGGCGCCACCGCCGGTGAGTACGATCCCCGCGATCAGTTTCTTCTCATATCCTGAGCTTTTTATTTCATAATACACGTGCTCGATGATCTCTTCCATACGTGCCTGGATGATATAGGCCAGGTTCCGGACCGATATCTCCTTGGGTTCACGGCCCCGCAGTCCCGGAATAGAAATGATCTCGCTATCCTTGTTTTCATCGGCAAGCGCCGATCCAAACTTTAGCTTCAGCAATTCAGCCTGGTTTTTCATCACCATGCACCCTTCCCGGATATCCTCGGTAACAATATTACCGCCCAATGGGATCACGGCCGTATGCCGGATGATATTATTGTGGAAGATGGCAATATCAGTAGTACCGCCGCCGATATCCACCAATACAACACCGGCTTCTTTTTCTTCCGGGCTCAGGACTGCCTCTGAAGAAGCCAGCGGTTCCAGGATCAGGTCCTGTGTTTTAAGGCCAGCCTTGGTGACGCACTTATAGATATTGCTGATCGCGTTAACCTGGCCGGAAATGATATGGAAATTAGCTTCCAGACGCACTCCGGCCATCCCGATCGGATCAGTGATCCCAGGTTCATTATCTACCGTAAACTCTTGCGGCAAAACATGGATAATCTCCTCGCCCGGTGGCATCATCAGGCGTTGCATATCCTGAATCAACCGTTCGATATCTTCTTTACTGATCTCGGTATTGGTATTATTCCGTGTCAGGATACCGCGGTGCTGCAAACTGCGGATATGTTGCCCGGCGATACCGACATTTACCACACGAATATCCACATTCGCTTTATCTCCCGCTACTTGAGACGCTTCCAGGATGCCATTCACCGTTTTATCGATGTTGGTTACCACGCCCCGCATGACTCCCGCCGATTCGGCTTTCCCCATGCCAAGGATCTCTAATTTCCCGGTTTCGGTCCGGCAACCAATAATAGCGCAAATTTTAGTGGTCCCGATATCTAATCCGACGACTATTTCTGGTTTTTCCATTGCAATTTTTATTTAAAGTCTAATCTTTTCGATTTCAATATTCTATTATTCAAACTTGTTGGTCATGCCTTGCTTTTTCCAATCAGTTCTCCGGTTCCCGCGAAGCCACGATCTGGTTCCCGTATTTCAAATTAATGACCTTATAGGTATCCCATCCTACCCGCGGCATGGCCCTTTGGTAAAAGATGAGCAACTTTTCCATTTTTGCAGGCAGGTCCCTGACATTCCCGATCAGGATGCGGTGGTCGCCTATCCGGGGAATCAACTCAATTTCCTGCCCTGAGTTCACATAAACCTGTCCAATCTGCGCATTCCAGAACTTGTCCTCCCGGATAAAGCGGGC
>DATCYD010000291.1:0-3277 GCA_036570465.1 Anseongella sp. | reverse complement strand
CTATTTCTCATCCTTCTGCGTCCGGCGAACCTTCCGCATGAAGACGATCTTCAGGATGACGAACATGATGAAACCCAGGAACGAGGCGATCAGCTGGGCAGCGTTGCCGGTATCATAAACCTTCAACAGGATAATAAAGGAAATAAAGAGCATCACGTTGATGCCCACATTGATGATCAGCTTTTTGGTCATAGGCGGCTCAGCTTACGTGCATGTCGGGGTCGATTTCATCGGCCCAGGCTTTGATGCCTCCCTGCAGATTGTAAAGGTTGTCGAACTGATGCTTTTGTTCCAGCTGCTGGATGGCGGCTGCGCTGCGCTTGCCGCTTCGGCAATGAATGATCACCGGTTTATCGCGGGCGATCTTATCCGTTTCAAGCAGAATGTTGCCCAGGGGAATCAGTTCTCCGTCCAGATTGGCTTCTTCGAATTCGAAATCTTCGCGGACATCAATCAGCTGGAAGTCTTCGTTATTGTCGATCTTCTGCTTCAGTTCTTCTACCGTTATTTCTTTCATGACAAGCTTATTTAACTTCTTGCAAAAATACGAATAAAATCTGTGCCGTTTAACGGATCAGCCCGGTTTTCCGCATCAGGAAACTGGCGTTCTTGTTTTTCGCAATCCCATTTTTCAACAGATAATCAAAATGCAGTTCATTGTTTTCGAGTGTGCTTTCAAAGCAATAATTGCTGACTTGTGTTGGGTGAGCTTCTTCCAGTTTACCCAATTCCAGGTCATGAGTGGCCACCACGCACAGGCAATCATGACTAAGAAACTCTTCCACCAGACCCACGGAGCCATGCAGTTTGTCGGCTGAATTGGTGCCTTTCAGGATCTCATCCAGCAGCACCAGTAGTTTTTGGCCGGCCCGTAACTGCTCCATGATCGCTGATAGTCGTTTAAGTTCTGCATAAAAGTACGATGTGTCATCCCCCAGCGAATCGGTTACCCTCATGCTGGACCAGATGCCGGCCAGATAGCAGCGGAATTTTTGGGCAAAAACCGGGGCGCCGGCATAAGCCAACACCAGATTTACCCCCACACTGCGAAGGAAAGTGCTTTTCCCCGACATATTTGCACCGGTGAGGATCACCACTTTTTCGTTCGTGGCGGGGGAGAAATCGTTAGGGATACAGTGGTGCGTGGCAATAAGGGGATGTCCAAGTTGCCTGGCGGCAAGGAAAGGTTCAGGGGCTTCCAGGGGCTTTCCGATGACTTCCGGATAACAGTATCCCGGGTGATTAAAAGCGAAACCGGCGAAGGAATTTAATTCGTCAAAAGCGAAGATACGATCCAGCCATGCGGGCATACGGTCCCGGTAGCGGGAACGCCAGCGATCAATGGCGATGATGCTGTGGAAGTCCGCCAGCAGAAACCCGTTCAAAACAGCACCCATCATCAGATTGAGTCGCTGATCGAAAAAGCCCAGGATACGAGTCAGTCGTCCGATGGAGGCAAAAGCGTCCTGGCTTTCTTCGCGAAGCGTTCGAAGGAGAACGTCCTCAAATTCCTGGTCACCGATGTGCCTTAGGAGTTGACTGAATTTTTCGAGCAAGCGGTGCTTGCCGCTGACGATGGAATGAAAGCGATTGATCCGTTTCAGGAAGAAACCGGTAAATGTGAGGTTGAAAAGAAAGGCGGCTACCCACCATCCGTGGGGAAGAATACCAAAAACCGCTAGTGCCAGCAAAATGATAGTCGCGCAGGGTAACAGGGAGCAGAGAAACGAGAACATTGGACCCTGAAAAGATTGTTCCTTTTCGTTGAGCCAGTCGTTGAGTTGTTGTGTTTCCGATGGCGTCTCGTTGAATACCTGGCCCTTTGCCAGGAAATGCTGTCGAAAATCAATCATAAGCGCCAATTCGGCAATTGCCCGCTGGCGTTCCGGAATGATCGTTTCATTTTCGGGAAGGGCGGTAAGCCTTTTTGCGAGCAGGGCTTCTCCGGAAAGGCAAGCGGTGCGATTGATCAGCTGAAAAAGTGAATTCTTTCCAAAGATATCCAGGTCATAGGCATAAGGGTGAGTGGGATCCAGGTACTCATTCCCTTCTGCGAAAAGTTCCATTCGTCCTTCCAGCGAACCGATCTCTTTTTCATTGATCGCTATCAGCCGTGCTGCATATCGTTGTTGCTGCCGGTGTGCCATGTGCCGGCTAACCATAAAAATAAAAAGTACAAGGCCCACCGGCCCCAGAATGATCCATAAAATGCCCGGGCCTGGGATGAAGGGCGTTCCTGACACCGCTTGCCAGCATGCCACAACTGCAAGCAGGGCGGCCGCCAGACGGCCGGTGGCATACAAACGGGCACTTTGTTTCGACCGGTTTTCATCATCAGCGAAACGCTGATAACGTGTTTGATAGAAGGTACGGAGTGACCCGGCCATAGTCGTTATTCTACCAACGCGTTCAGCGCCTGGTGAATTCCCGGGAAGTCGAAAGCGCTGATCAGGTTCTTCATTTCCAAACGGATCTTATCGTTCGAAAGATTCCCAATGCTGCCTTCATGCGTATGATGAATTTCATCCGGAGCCTCGAAGTTGCCGTTTTCGATTTCCAGTCCCACCTTCCGGTATGCGTCCCGGAATGGTACACCCGCCAAAACTTCTTTATTCACGGCCTCTACACTGAACAGGTATTTATAGCGGGGATCCTTTAACAGATCATCCTTTACCACAATATGCTGGAGCATATAATCACAGATTGAAATACAAGTTTCAAGCTCGGTGAAGGCGGGGAACAGGATTTCCTTGGTTAACTGCATTTCCCGGTGATAACCGGAAGGCAGGTTATTGGTCAGCAGGGTAAATTCATTGGGCAAGGCCTGGAGACGGTTGCATTTGCCACGCAGGAGTTCGAAAACATCTGGGTTCTTCTTATGCGGCATAATGCTGGAACCAGTGGTCAGCTCGTCGGGGAAGCTCACGAATCCGAAATTCTGGTTCATGTAAAGGCAAACATCGTACGAGAACCTTGAAATGGTTGCCGCAATACCCGCAATGGCAGTAGCAATGGCTTTTTCCGTTTTTCCACGTGTCATCTGCGCATATACCGAATTATAATTCATAGTCTCAAAGCCAAGCAGACGAGTGGTCATTTCCCTGTCCAGCGGGAAAGACGAACCATAACCGGCGGCTGAGCCGAGGGGGTTTTTGTTTGCGATGCGGAATGCAGCCAGCAGCAACTCCATGTCGTCCACCAGGCTTTCGGCATAGGCGCCGAACCAAAGGCCGAACGAAGAAGGCATGGCAATCTGCAAGTGCGTATAGCCTGGCAT
>DATCYD010000290.1:0-5438 GCA_036570465.1 Anseongella sp. | reverse complement strand
CTATATATCTTTATTATACTTTTGTAACGGGGATAAACCCAGCATTTATGAGGAAGATCCTGTTTTTGCTGATGATGTTGTCAGCAATTGACGGTTTTGCGCAGGAGGATACGCTTTTTAGGAGAAACAGCTTCATCCCGCTACCGGTTTTTGGTTATTCCCCTGAAAAGGGGTTTGAATTTGGAGCAGGCCTGTATTATTCGTTTTTCACGGATAAAGCAGATCCAATCCCCCGTACCCGGAATTCTACCGTTCGTGTTTCCGGTACATTTTCCACCGAAAACCAGTATAAGCTTGACCTGAAAGCCGATATCTGGACACCCGGCAACAACTGGCATTTTCAACCACAGGTGCGTTATCATGATTCGCCCTTCAATTTTTACGGGCTGGGCGACACCTCACTGAACAGCCTCCGTTCAAGAGTGAACAACGTCCAGTATAAGGTAAGCCTGATCGTTGAACGACAGTTGCTGAGGAACTTTTATGGGGGCATTTCATTCCTCTATCAGAAAGATGAATTCTCATCCCGTGACAATCAGGGAATTTACCCTGAAATTCCACTGGTGGACAAAACAGGTGGGCATGCCACCTTTTTGGGAATCTCGGCCGTTTACGATAACCGGGATAACCAGAACTATACCCGCTTCGGCGGCTTGCTTCGCCTGGGCGTTAATTACACACCTCCGGTCTGGAGCAAACGTGAAATAACGACCATCACGTTGGATGGTCGTTATTTCTGGACCCTTTCACCCAAACTTACCGTGGGCGCCAACACGGTTTACAGCACCTTACAGGGAGAAAAAAGACCTTTTTATTTTCTGCCCTCCATGGGCAGCGACCAAATCATGCGCGGCTATCAGGGGGGGCGGTATCGTGACCAGAGCTTTTTTGCTGCTCAGACCGAACTTCGCTATTTCATTGACCCGGGGTTCCGGATCCGGCTTCCTTTTCTGGACGATACCCCCACGTTTGCACTGGCTGTTTTCGGTGGTGGAGGATCTGTATTCAGAAACGGCAATGTCGACCCGGGACGCCTGAAACCGAATTACGGCCTGGGAATCCGGTATTTCTATGATGAAGTATCCCGCCTGACCCTCCGACTCGATTACGGGTGGGGCGAACAACGAGCGGGAGAGCCCCGCCAGGGTGCCCTCTATCTGTCCGTCGGCGAAGCTTTCTGATCGTTACTTTCTAATCGCTGTCCCGCTGATCAAAAACCGGCTTTCGGCCAGTTTCGGGCCGCTCATACCAGGTATCCAATGGTATATAATCACTGAAAAAACCGCAGTTCTTCAGGTAGAAACGGGCCTGGTCAATGCCACCGGCATAATCCATCCTGTAGCCTTTGCGGGCCGTATTATCGCCTGTAAACCGTGCTCTGGTGATTTCTGTCCAATTTCCTTCGCTATCCCCTACCCATTGATTATCAAAATACACAAGTCGCTGCTTATCACCGGTTCGGGGGTTAAAGTTTTCCAGAAAGGAGTGAAACCGCGTCAGCCACCTGGACGTCTGCGGACGCCTGAAACTGGCTATAAGCTTCCATTGCTTTATTTCAGGTGCATAAAAGAATGCGGTATAGGAGGTGTTTCCTTTCCCATCGGGCTTTCCATGGAGCAGAAAACGGTAAGTAGTACCCGCCTTCCAGGGATACCGGAGATAGCTTTGTCCACCTGATCCCTCATTTCCAAACTCTCCCGCATGAACTTCCTTTCCCTTCCTCAACAGAACGATCCGCTGGTCTTCAGGAATGTCGTCCGGATTATCGGTCTTATAGGGACTCCAGACTGAGAATAGTACGCGCCGCTCCGTGTCAGAATTGACCTGAAATCCAAAATAACCTTCTCCAAAGCCACAGGCCATGAAAAATGAACCTTCTACATCCGCATTCGGAGGAACGGTCACTTCATTGTAGAACCATTCAGCATTCGTTTCCGGCGGAAGCTCGTAATTCAGATGTACTGACGGCCCTCTGCGTCCCCAATAAAAGAAATTTCCTTCATTATTTTTGACGAACGCGGCACCACGATGGATTACGCTTCCGTCCAGCACCAGGGCATCAACCGCCGCGTACTCATCCCCCGACCTGGACAGGCCTCTCAGGGAAATGGCCACATAACCCGAATCAGACAATTGCCAGCTACCAACCGGCACCAGATGGGTTTCAGCGCCGCTGACACTGAGTTTCCGATGTTGTCCGCCGATGGAAATTTCCAGTTCACTCGTCCCCCCCGGAACGGATACTTCCAGGGACACCTTCAGGCTTCCTTTACGACTCGTTCGCACATAAGTAGTAAAGACAACTTCTCCGTCATCCCAGTCCCGGATTCCCTGATTGGTAACACGCCCCCCTTTCTCCCCTCCGGAAGACCGCCAGGTATTTCCCCCAACAGGAACTCGCACGGACTCACCCGGCGCCCGATACGCTTTCACTACATTCACCAATCCCCCTGCACTGCCAGGGAAGACCGCGGCCAGGAGCAAAGCCAGCAGAAAGGGAGTCATCAAATAGGTCTTTTTACGAATCATGCTATTATTATAAACCTTCAAATACGCAACCGAAAATGCTCTTTCGCCTGCCCTTTCCGAAAAAAGACCAGGCCAATATGAAACAGGTCTGCAGTGACAGTCACAGCAGGATGAGCCTTGATGGCCTCCCACGCTTCTTCCATGCCTTCTGACCAGTGAATATCGTCAAAAATGACAAGCGAATGCTCATGCAAGCAGGGAAGGCTCCATTCAAAGTAATTTAATGTGGCTGATTTACGATGATTCCCGTCGATGAACAGCAGATCAAGACACTTCAGGTTCCCAAGCAACTCAGGTAACACATCATTGAAATTACCGGTCAGCGGTTCGATAGCGGCCGTTTCCCGCTGTGGCGCCATTGTTTGCTTTTTTTCTGTTCGCGGTTGGCCAGGCTGATCCAGCAGCAGCCCTCCGCGTGAAAATCCTTCACGAGCAATGGCCGCTGTTTCCGGACAACCTTCAATGGTCATGACCCGCGCACCGGGGGCAGCCCGGGCAAGGTATGCCGTAGTTACACCCAGGCAAGTTCCTAATTCCAAAATCGTCCGCGGACCGGCATCCCGTGTCAGGCGGTAGATCAGCTGGGCCAGCTTCGGTGATTTCAATGCCCTGGAAGCTATATCCGAGACCTTTTTTTCCTTCCCGTTTCCATAGTGGGAGCCGGCCCCCAGGTCGGTCACCCGGATTACCCGTTCATCTGCCAACAACCTGCCTCGTTCCTGTTCAACAAGATCATAATCGGGATAATTCTTCTTGTCATATAAAACCTCATCCGTGAGACGATAAATAAATGGCGAATGGATGCCATGAAGATTCTTTGCCTTCATGACATGTTGAAGCCAGCTTTTTACCAGGTGCATATTCAGCATCCCCAAAGATATTCAATTTGAGAATTTAGGAATTATTTTATTATTATTGATCGAAATCCGACATGCAATGATTGATCCGAAAGAGGTAGAGGCGCTGATAAAGCTCCTGGACGATCCCGACCAGGAAGTATATCAGCATGTGGAAGGACGATTGCTGTCCCATGGCTACGATGTGATGAACTACCTGGAAAGCACCTGGGAACGCTCACTCGACACCATGCTTCAGGAACGGATTATCAATGTCATTCACAAGATCCAGTTCCATGAAGTAGAAAAGGACCTGAAAGAATGGGCCATGGGCGGCGCTTTCGATGCACTGAAAGGCGTCCTGACCGTCAACCGTTATCAATATCCAGACCTTGACGAACAAAAGATCATCAACCAGATAGAGGACATCAAACGCGATGTATGGCTACACATGAATTACGAGATGAGTGCGCTGGAAAAAGTTAAGTTGCTAAATCACGTCTTCTTTAAGGTCCACGGTTTCAGTGGCAATACCGTGAACCATCAGGATCCGCAGAATTCCTATCTCAATCTGGTACTGGAAAGCAAAAAGGGAAACCAGATATCCCTTGCGCTGATTTACTCCCTGGTCGCTCAAAAGCTGGACATACCCATCTACGGTGTAAACCTTCCCCAGCATTTTATCCTCGCCTACGTAGATGACATGGAGCCTGTACCGCGTGGGTTTGAAAAGCACGAGGGCATTTTATTCTACATTAACCCCTTCAACAAGGGCTTTGTGTTCAATAAACGGGATGTCGATTATTTTCTCCGGCAACTGAAAATCGAACCCCGAAAAGAATTCTACATGCCCTGCTCCAACATCGACATTGTCCGCCGTGTCCTTCGCAACCTCATCTCATCCTACCAGCAATTGGGCGCCACAGAAAAAACTGAAGAATTAACCAAACTGCTTGATGGTTTGGACGGGGTTTCTAGGTTCTAGGAGTGTGGAGATTACTAATATTCCATCAGGTAGGCTTTGATAAAGTCATTCAGTTCGCCATCCATGACTCCTTGAACATTTGAGGTTTCGATACCGGTTCGCAGGTCTTTGACAAGTTTATAAGGGTGAAATACATAATTACGGATCTGGGAACCCCATTCAATCTTCTTTTTGGTACCTTCCACCTTGGCTTTGGCGTCGTCACGTTTTCTAAGTTCCAGTTCGTATAACTGGGACTTCAGCATCTTTAAGGCTTTTTCCTTGTTTTGAAGCTGGGAACGTTCCTGCTGACATTCAATAATGATTCCTGAAGGGGCATGGTGGAGACGTACCGCGGTTTCCACTTTATTTACATTCTGACCGCCTTTCCCGCCTGAACGGAAGGTGTCCCAGGAAACATCCGCCGGGTTGATCTCTATACTGATCGTGTCGTCAACCAGTGGATATACATACACTGATGCAAAGGAAGTATGACGCCGTGCATTCGAATCAAACGGGGAAATGCGTACCAGGCGGTGTACGCCATTCTCACCCTTCAGGTATCCGTAGGTAAAATCTCCGACGAACTCGAGGGTACAGGACTTGATACCTGCCACTTCCCCGTCCACCCGATCGATCTCACTTACTTTGTAGCCTTCCTTTTCGCCCCACATGATATACATGCGCATCAGCATTTCAGCCCAGTCACAGCTTTCGGTACCACCTGCGCCGGCGTTGATTGTTAATACAGCGTCCAGCTGATCTTCCTCACCACTGAGCATGTTCTTGAATTCCAGGTCCTCAATCAGTCGGATGCTACGGTCAAATTGCTCCTGCATTTCGGCTTCGGAAGCTTCATTCTCCCGGAAGAACTCATACATCACATAGGTGTCCTCGGCAGCCATGCTCACTTTTTCGAATGCATCGGTCCAGCGTTTAATGGATTTAATATGGCTCATTACCTGCTCTGCGGATTTGGGGTCATCCCAGAAACCGGACACCAGGGTCTTGTCTTGTTCAGTCTTTAGTTCGGCAATCTTTGCATCGTAGTCAAAGATGCCTCCTCAGGGATGCTATTCTGTCCCTCACGTCCTTGATGTGTTCATTCG
>DATCYD010000289.1:0-12911 GCA_036570465.1 Anseongella sp. | reverse complement strand
CTGCTTTTCGTGTCATAGATGTTAATGACTGAATAGTCCCGGTAACGATACCTCGGATCATATTTCAACTCATTCCACACGATCTTGCCGGCGGCGTAATCGAACCAGGGATGTAGCTGCGGGCCAATTGCCAGTAATTTTGTTTCTTTTCCGCTGCTGTCAACCCGGACAAAGGTGGCTGGGTCTGCATACCCCCGCCGGAGGCAGATGAACGTGTCTTTGCCTTCGAAATGCGGATACAGATAATCAGTTTTCACACTATTTTTCCGGTGGTTCAACGGTGAGTAGGTAATTGGAGAAAGCTGTTCCAGCTGTTGTGACCAGTGGTCTTTCAGTTCGGTTTGCGTCGCCCGGAACAAGCCGGCGCTTCCCAGTCCTGTGAACTTTCGCAAGGAGGAAGAAAAGGCGCCGGGCAGGGGCGCGCGCAGGGAGGAGGTTTCCAGAATTGCCCTGTACACCGAATCGCTGTAATGACGACGAATCCATGAACTCATGAAAGATCCCATCCGGTAATAATCGGGTACATTATCTCTCAGAGAGCCGAAAAAATATTTTGAATAGGAGTATTTTTTATTGCTAAGCACATTGGCCCGGAATTCTTTTTCCCACGAAGGTTGCATGCCCCTGCCGCCCGGGGTCAGCGCCGTTTCGGTGATTACTGCATCGCCTTCGATGAGCCATACGGGCATGGAGGCGCCAAACAAGGCGAACTGAAATTCCTGGATGAGCGGAAGATCGATTTTTTTGGTTTGAATGACCTGATTGATCTGGGCGATGTGCCGTAATTCGTGTACTGCAAGGCGGGTAACCCAGTCACCGGGCCCGTTGTTCTGAGGAGGCGTCATGTAAAACTCAGCCCGGCGTGGAGCCAGGGTGACAAACCCGTTGGAAATAACCGTTTGGTTTTGGAGAAGGATGGGGGTCTTCTCCGGGAAATCCCGAAGGGGAGATGATTCATACGGACGAAAATATTCCAGGATTTCCGCGGTTCGCCTGGCTTCACCCAGCAAGACTTCGGGGAAGATTACCTGGAAATGTGGAGTCTCCATTTGCTTCCATTTCAGACCAGGAGGGTTCTGTCCGTAGTCCACCAGCTGACCATTGGCAACATTGAAAGTAATTAATAAACATATTACGGATAATATATTGATACATAGTATATTAATTAATATTTTTAAGGACTTGCGCATAGAATGCTAAATAACTTTGCAAAAAGTGGGCCTGGTGCTAATCATATTATTGATATAAACCAATGTATCTATCTGATAATGTATAAATTATATTGTATTGTTTTTCTACTGATGCACTGTAGAACTCTTCCTTTTCGGTTGTTTATCTAAAAGCCTGAGATGGTTTCTCCTGTTTTTGTTGCCCGTCGGATATACACTTCGACCTCGGCCAGGGCGCACACTTCTTTTCGTGCATTGATCACCTGTACTGTGTGTTTCCGGACGTAGGTACCCCGCTCGTTCAACTGTGACAGGGCATCGGCAATATCATTTTCGCTCAGTGAAAAAAGAACGGTCAGATCGGTGTCGCCGGGCTTCCTGTAATCAATTGTGGCGCTTTTAAGCCAGCATTGCACTTTGATTCCCTTTCGGGTGAGAATTTGCCAGTACATGAATACAAATACCGGATCCACAGCGCTGAAGATGGTGCCTCCGAAAATGGTTTTATTATAATTGCGGTTGAACAGGCTTTTTCGAATCCGGACCTCGGCCGACGTAAATCCTTTCCCGAAATTTTTGACGCTGATCCGCTGGAAAAACAGAGGCGGGTAAAGGCTCAGCACCAGACGCGCTTTTCGTTCCGATAAAATCATTGGCGGAAGTTAAGTTTTTCTCGTTATTTTGTCATGTTTAAAGTTCAAAGTTTAGGGATATTATGGAACGAGATGTGATACATGGGTGGTTTATGGGGTTGCAGGATTCGATTTGCGAGGAGTTGAAGGGGGCAGGAGAGACGCAAGCCTTTATGGAGGATACATGGGAACGGGATGGTGGTGGCGGGGGGCGTAGCCGGGTGATTCAGGACGGAAGCCTTTTTGAAAAGGGTGGGGTGAATTTTTCAGCTGTTCATGGCGCTTTGCCGGAGCCGGTGCGACAGTCTTTCAAGGTTGAAGGAGGGGATTTCTTTGCTACCGGTGTGTCAATTGTGTTGCATCCGGTGAGTCCCCTGGTGCCTGTTATCCATATGAATGTTCGTTATTTTGAACTGACTGATGATAAAAGCAGGGAAGTGACCCGGCAATGGTTTGGCGGGGGCATTGATCTGACGCCGCATTATGTAGATGAAGACGACGCCCGTTTTTTTCATCGTACCTTAAAGGATACCTGCGATCGGTTCCATCCTGATTATTATCCGCATTTCAAGGCATGGGCCGATGACTATTTTTACATTCCCCACCGTCAGGAAACCCGCGGGGTCGGAGGGGTTTTCTTTGACCGGCTTTCAGCCAATGAAACCTTCACCATTGAAGACCGCTGGGAATTTGTGAAGGCTGTGGGAGAAACTTTTACGCGAGCTTATATCCCGCTGATCCAAAAGAATGCAAGCATTGATTTTTCCGACCAGCAGCGGCAATGGCAGCTGATCCGGCGGGGGAGGTATGTGGAATTTAACCTGGTGTATGATGCCGGGACAAAATTCGGGCTCCAAACCTCTGGCCGGATTGAATCGATTCTGATGAGTTTGCCGTTGCATGCTTCCTGGCCTTATGATTTTCGTCCCGAACCCGGATCGGATGAGGCAATCACAACCGGATGGCTTCGGAAAGGGATCCATTGGGTTTGATGTTGAATGGGACCTGATGAGTTTCGAAGCTAAGAACGTATTAGAGGTATTGAACGGGCACTTTTCAGGCGTTTTTGAATTGATTTCAGAGCAGTCCGAAGGTTTCCTCCTCGCGTCTTCCGTCCGCCTTGCGTCTTCCGGAGGAACGAACGTTTTTCTATTCCTTCGTTTGCCCAGGTCTCCTGACGAGGAGCGGTTAACCGCCGGAAACGGGGAAGGATCAGCTGTTGCCAACAACCCGGTGAGAATATGGGAGGATCAATGGATGCATCATCGTCCGGCGGTCATTTCCCGCATGGCGGCCCGTTTAGGGCGCTGTACCCGGATTCATGGCCGGGAAACCGTTGTTCAGCGTGTAGATTCCAATACCGGACTTCAATTTCTGGAAGCGAATCATCTGCTGGTTCCTTTGAAAGGGAAGTATCGTTTTGGACTTTATTATCAGGAGGAGCTTCGGTCACTGGCTGTTTTCAGCGGCGCTCGCCAGATGAAGTCCCAGGGGGCCAATCACCGTTCCTTTGAACTGCTTCGCTTTTGTCATGCCGGGATGCAGCTGGTTAGCGGCGGGCTCGGTAAATTGCTTTCGGCCTTTGCAGCGGCTTTTCAGCCGGACGATATCATGACTTATCTGGATATGGAGTGGCCTGGTGGAGAGGCATTTTTAAAGAATGGATTTACACCTGCAGGAACGCTTCCGCCACAGATTTTCTGGATCAATCCGGATGATGGCATCCGCTATTATCCGGGACGTCTTCCTGCGGCTTTGCAGGGTGCCGGCCCGGAGGGTCTTCATGAGCTGGGTTATTACCGGATATACAATAACGGAAGTCTGAAAT
The DNA here is from genome assembly GCA_036570465.1 of Anseongella sp. Lineage (GTDB taxonomy): Bacteria > Bacteroidota > Bacteroidia > Sphingobacteriales > Sphingobacteriaceae > Anseongella. The sequence goes on along the minus strand of DATCYD010000289.1, from coordinate 9,282 downwards.
TGATCCGCCGTTTCGGATAAAGAATGATGAAGAAGATAGAAAAGATGAGGAACGATACCCGTTTGCTGACGGTGCTGGGGCCCACCGCTTCGGGGAAAACCCGCCTGGCGGTAGGGCTGGCCAGGGAACTGAACGGAGCGATCATCAGCGCTGATTCCCGTCAGGTTTATCGGGGCATGGATATCGGTACGGGAAAGGACCTGGGTGAGTATGGAGAAATTCCCCGTTTTCTGATTGATATTTGGGACCCCGGCGAAGTCTTTCATGTCGCTGCTTTCGGCGAAGAATTTTTGATCGCACTTAACCAGATCAGGAGACAGGGGAAACGACCTGTCTTATGCGGGGGCACCGGTTTGTATATCCAGGCAGCGTTGCAAGGGCTGCCCTTTGCCGCTGTCCCGGTTGATCTTCAACTCAGAAATTCCCTGGAAACGCTCAATACGGAAGATTTGCTGGCTGAATTTCATAAATATCCGTCAGAATATTCGCCGCTGGCAGATACTAGCACCCGAAAACGGCTTATCCGGGCCATAGAGATTTCCAGGTACCTGATGGAGCATGGTAGCACGTCAGCTTTACGGGATTTGAACGAAGGAGCTTCCGGAATTCCCGGTACGGCGCTGTCCCGGTCCCCGGTCATTGGTATCCGGCTCTCCGTAGAAGAACGGCGTGCGCGCATTACACGCCGGTTGATCCAGCGGCTGGATGCTGGTTTGGTGGACGAAGTAAGGGGATTGCTCAACCAGGGGGTCAGTTCGGAACAGCTGCTCTTTTACGGCCTGGAATATAAGTTTGCAGCCCTTCACTTGCAGGGCGAACTTGATGAAAAACAATTTTTTACTCGTCTGAACAGTGCTATTCATCAATTTGCAAAGCGACAAATGACTTTTTTCCGGAAACTGGAGAAAGATGGCTTCAGAATTCATTGGATCGATGGCACGATGCCGTTTTCTGATCAGGTTGCTGCCGCGTTAAGTCTGGTGGATTAACTGAACTCATTTCACTTATCTTTGCTTGCGCATGGCAACCAAACCGCTTTCCAAACGGCAAAAACATTTTCGCAGAACCAGATGGCTGCTGAAAATCACCTTGTTGCTGGCTTTGCTCGCGATACTTTACCGGCCGGTGGCCCGGACCATGGGAGTGGTTGCGGTATGGACGTCTGACCTGCTGGATGATTACCATTACAAGCATATTGATTCATTCGGTATTCATATTCCCACCCGGTATGAAATTCATGGGATCGATGTGTCACGCTACCAGGGCCGTATAGACTGGGAGAAAGTAGCAGCGATGGAGTCGGATGGTATCCGCATTTCCTTTGCATATATCAAGGCCACTGAAGGAATGATGTTGATTGACCCCCGGTTTAAAAGGAACTGGCGTGAAAGCCGGGAACATGGAATTCTCCGGGGGGCTTATCATTACTTCAAACCACATATTAACGGAAAAGTACAGGCAAGACTTTTTCTTCAGACAGTGAACCAGGAAGAAGGGGATCTTCCGCCAGTGCTGGATGTGGAAGAAATCGGTCGCCTCACCCCGGAAAAACTTCGGGAACGAATGACTCAATGTCTTAAAGTAATAGAAGAAAAAACTGGTGTTAAACCTATAATTTATACAGGGTTAAAATTTTATGAAGACTACCTTGAAGGGCATTTTGAAGACAACCCCTTCTGGATCGCTCATTATTATCATTCCAGACCGCGCCTGCGAAATGAATTGAAATGGGTGTTCTGGCAACATTCGGATAAAGGATGGGTAGATGGCATTCCTCACAAGGTAGATTTCAATGTGTTCAGCGGGGAAGAAGAGGGGTTGCTCGATCTCTGTGTACCGTCCACAGCAGAAGAGTAATCGCTTCGAGCCAAGGTTACTTCAGCTTGAACTTGTGTTTTGACAGTTCTGAAAAGAGCTTTTTCCCGCGTATGTAATAATCGAATACAACGCTTCCCCGATAAATGCCATGGATGGTGGGTTTGGTCTGAAAATGCTGTCTTTTCTGGCTCCAGCGTCTGAAATCGCGGAAATAATGCCAATGAGCCTTGTTAATCGCCAGGCTATGACGGAATCGCCCCTGAAAGAGGAAGAGGAACCAGGCTGCGAGGTCAAGCCATAGCCGGATGAAAATAATCGGAAAAACCTTTGCGGCAGGCAGGTTTTTATGCAGCAAGATCAGGTTGTTTCTGAAGTTCAGGTACGTTTTGAAAGGGCTTGATGCTTGTAATGTTCCACCGCCAAGATGATAAACTTCCGATTTGGGACATACCATGATCCGGTAACCGAGCTGCTGCAGGCGCCAGCAAAGGTCCGCTTCTTCCATGTGGGCAAAAAGATCTTCATCAAACCCTTCAGCCTGATGAAAACAACGGCGGCGGACGAACAAGGAAGCACCTGTAGCCCAGAACACTTCCCACGTATCGTCGTATTGTCCGCGGTCCTCTTCTAGTGTGTCAAAGAGGCGTCCTCTGCAAAACAGGAACCCAAATCGATCCATGAAACCACCGCCGGCACCCGCATATTCAAACTTATTGCGCTGGCCGTGGTCCTTTACTTTCGGCTGACAGGCGGCGATCCTCGCATCGCTTTCCATCAGCTCAATCACCGGTCCGATCCAGCCCGGGCTGACTTCTACGTCTGAGTTCAGCAATACATAGTAATCGGCTTCCACCTGCAGAAGTACCTGGTTGTAGCCCCCGGCAAACCCCAGGTTTTGTTCATTTTTCACGATCCTTATCGCCGGAAAATGTTCTTCGACAAAAGCGACAGACCCATCGGTGGAAGCATTGTCGCCCACGACAATCTCCAGATTCGGGTACGCGGAAGCTGCCACCGAAGGCAGGAACGAGCGCAGGTGCCGTTCCCCGTTCCAGTTCAGGATAACAACGGCTACCTTAGGATGACTCATGCAGGCGTAATTTTAAGCTTGTTTCCTTTCAGAAATTCTTTTACCGGCATGCGTTTTTTGCCTTCCAGCCGGAGTTCGTCCAGGTGAATATAGCCGCCTGGGACAGCTACTTTCAGAAAAGTGCGGTTGTCGGTGAAGAAGGTGCCCGGCTGTGCGTTGTGCGAAGCTTCTTCCTTGCGACTCCTGAATAGTTTCAGCGTTTTGCCGCTGAGTTTGGTGAAGGCGGCGGGAGAGGGGCTAAGGCCGCGAATGAAGTTATGGACCTCGCCGAGGGATTTGTTCCAATCGATAAGGCAGTCTTCCTTAAAGATCTTTGGCGCTTCCTGAAGTTTCCTGCCTGCATGCTCTTCGGCATTGATAAGGGTAACCTGGGGGACTGCATTGGTTTCATTCCCTTCGATGGCCTGCACGGTCTGAAGCACCAGCAGGGCGCCTTTTTCCATCAGGCGGTCGTGCAGCTCTCCGGCGGTTTCATTGTCGCCGATGGAGATCCGATCCTGCAGCAGGATATGGCCGGTATCGATCTGGTGTTGCAGGAAAAAGGTGGTGAGGCCGGTTTCTGTTTCGCCATTCATAATTGCCCGGTTAATGGGAGCGGCGCCCCGGTACTGGGGAAGCAGGGAGGCGTGCAGGTTGAAGGTGCCTGAAGAAGGCATTTGCCAGACAACTTCAGGCAGCATCCGAAAAGCCACGACAATGAATAAATCTGCCTGCAATGATTTCAACTCGGCCAGGAAAGTGTGGTCTTTTAACTTTTCGGGCTGAAGCACGCGCAGTTCGTGTTCCAGGGCGAATGTCTTTATCGCGGAAGCGCGCAATTGCCGGCCCCTTCCCGCTGGTTTGTCAGGCGCGGTGACAGCGGCAGCTACTTCGTAGCCGTTTTCCAGTAAAATAGCCAATGAGGGAACGGCGAATTCAGGCGTCCCCATGAATACGATGCGCATGAGGAAACTATTTTTTCAGTTTTAATTTTACCAATACCGGCATATGGTCTGAAGCTCCTTCGTGAAGCACCTTTACGTCCAGTACCTTCCACCTGCCGGGTGAAAAGAAGATATAGTCAATGCGGGCGCGGGGTTTCTCGTACGAAATGGTGTATTTCGGGTCTCCCTTTACCAGGGCTGCGTCGCCGAAGCTACCGGTAATGATCTGGTATGGCTCGGTATCAGGCCTGAAATTGAAATCCCCTCCCATTAATACAGGTTGGTTGACGTTACCCAGTATTTCTAAGATCTTGTTGGCCTGGGCGATCTTGTTTTCTTCAAACTGGTGACAAAGGTGTGTTCCGGCGAAGATCATCGGACCAATGCCCGGCATCTCGGCCTGTAGCGTGAGCAATGCACGCGGTTCACCGCCTTCGGGGTTAGGGAGGATATGAGTGACCGCAGTGGCAGGATGACGAGAAAGAATACCTTCTCCATAGCCACCTCCGTCATAATCCATGGCTTTTCCAAAAAAACCTTCCATCCCGGTTAGAGCGCCGAGCTTTTTGATCAGTTCCTGCGCCTTGCCGTCATTTAATTCTGCCGACCGTCCGGTAAGACTATCCACTTCCTGGATGGCCACAAAATCGGGCTTGTATGTATTGATCACACGGGCAACCTCCTGCAAGTTGCTTTTTCCAGGCTCATACGCCTGTTCTCCGTGATAAATGTTGTAGGTCATGACGGTGATCGTCTTCTTTTGGGCGAAAAGCGCCGCTGATAGCAGCAGGAACAAACCTGCCAGGGAAAATACTTTTTTCATGAACTCAAAGATATTAGATTTACCGCAAATATCGAGACAATGGATGAACGTTTGAAAGCTTTCGAAAGATTGCTGAATATCATGGATGAGTTGCGGGAGAAATGTCCCTGGGACAGAAAGCAAACGATGGAGAGCCTCCGGCATCTGACGCTGGAAGAAGTTTACGAGCTTTCCGACGCGATCCTGGAAGGAGATATGACAGAGATTAGCAAGGAGCTGGGTGACATTATGTTGCATCTGGTGTTCTATGCTAAAATAGGAGCCGAGCAAAAGGCCTTTGACATTTCCGGCGTGCTGAACGGTATCTGCGAAAAACTGATCGCCCGGCATCCGCACATTTATGGCGATGTAAAAGTAGAGAATGAGGAACAAGTGAAGCAGAACTGGGAAAAGCTGAAACTCAAAGAGGGGAATCGCTCAGTGCTGGAAGGTGTTCCGGTTTCACTACCTTCCCTGGTGAAGGCACAGCGCATCCAGGATAAGGTAGCAGGCGTGGGTTTTGACTGGGAAGAGAGCTCCCAGGTCTGGGAAAAGGTGGAAGAAGAACTGCGGGAATTTCGTAGTGAATTCATGGTCGAAGACGGGGCCGGGAATGAAGCTGCAGGCGGTAGCGACAGGAATGCGAACGACATCGCTGCCACGACAAAAGAAGAAGCCCGGAGGCAGCGGGCCGAGGCGGAGTTCGGGGATGTGCTCTTCTCGCTGATTAATTACGCCCGTTTTCTGGACATCAACCCCGAGAACGCGTTGGAAAAAACCAATCGGAAATTTATCAAGCGGTTCCGATATCTGGAAGATAAAGCCCGGGAGAACGGTCGCCTGCTAAAGGATATGAGTTTGGCAGAAATGGATGTTTTTTGGGAACAGGCAAAGAAAGAAGGCTGAACAGAGGCGACACGGCCGGTCACATCTGCACCATCATGGCGGAAATGACCGCATCAGGAGGCAAGCTTAGAAAGCGCTTGTGGTCCGCGTAATTATCCGGCAGGCTATTGCTATCGATGTAAAAACAGATCCCTTCCATGGTTTCTACCCGAAGGTTACCGTCAAGCCAAAGGATGTTATTAATGCGGTAATTATCACTGATGGCTTTGAACGTCTGGCCCACACGGACATTCTTAACAGTAGGGTAAGCGCTGTGCCAGACCGTAATTCGGGTAACAATGCAATTATTACTCCGATCGCAAGTCACATCAGCCGCAAAGATTTGTGTTTTTTTATCCGGAGTATAGATCTGGTAAGAAGTCTTCCGCCTGTTTGCATCGTAGGTATAAACCTTGAAGATCTGCTCCTTATTAATGAATTTATAAACATCTTCTACCTTCATCCCCAGTTCCAGCACACCCACTCCGGTTTTATTGAGAATGGGCAGACGATCGCTCACCGTTCCGTTGTAGGCACTGTTTTGCGCTACACACTTTCCAACAGGTAAGTTGCTTAGGATCAATAGGAAAAAGTACACTCTCCACATTGTTGCAAAGGTATGAAAATATTTGTAGCGTTTTAAGGCAGGAATGCGTTTAGGCGGCATACTACTGATGCGTTCCAGATCATGGGGAAATTGATTAACTTGCATCATTTGATGACAGAAGAGCTGATAATCCGGGAATGCCGAAGTGGTAATAAAAAGTATTATGAAATGCTTTACCGGCATTTTTATAGCTATGCTATGGGAGTCAGTTTGCGATATGGCAACAGCAGGGAAGATGCGTTTGAAATACTGAACGACAGTTTTTTAAAAGTCTTCGACAAGATTGAACAGTTTGTTCCCGAACAACCGTTCAAGGCCTGGTTGCGCCGCATCATCATCAATACTGCCATTGACCATTACCGGAGAAATCTGAAACACATGCATCGGTCCGATCTGGATGAGGCCATGGGAATGGCTGTGAATGATGGGGGCATCATTAGTCAGTTGACGGTCAATGATATCCTGGGCCTGTTGGAAGAGTTACCCCTGATGCACCGGATGGTCTTTAACCTGACCGAGATTGAAGGTTTTGGACACGAGGAAGTTGCTAAAAAACTAAACATCCCAAGCAGCTCTTCCAGGGTTTACCTGACCCGGGCAAAAAAGGCATTACGGCATTTAATAGAAAGAAAGTTTTTCAACGAATATGAGCGATCGATTGGATAAAGAATTGGGCAGGCATATACGGGCGGTATTCGACGCTTATGAGGAACCGTTCGATGCAGGCCAATGGCAGCGGCTGCAACGTAAGAGGCGTGTAAAGGTCATTACCCTTTATCTCCGGCGCAGCGGTGCCGCAGCCGCGGCGATTGCCCTCCTGGTGGCTGCCAGTATGTTCCTTTGGGATACTTCAGAAACCGAAAACCCGCCTGTAGCAGTTCAAAATCAGGAGCAGCTCCCGAATGAACAGCAGATTCCCGGCGACAAAACGATCGTTGACGAAACCAGCGTTTCCGGAGAGAAGCTGGCGTCTAACTCAGAATCCACTACCACCCCGTTTGCAGCAATTCAGGAATCCGGGGTGGCTGCGGAACAACAAGCCGAAGATTTGGCCTCCAACCTGGAGCAGGCTGCGATGAATATCCGTAACCAACCTGTAACGGATAATCAGGAGCAGCCCGTGGCCGAAAATAAGGAGCAACTTGCTGCCGGCAACCAGGAACAGCCGGCAGCCGGGAATCAGCACCAACCTGCTGAAAGCAATAAGCGGCAGCCTGAAGTTGCTGACCAGGAGCAAATTGTTGTTGCCAAAAATGCTGTTGTCCTGCCGGTAAACGACAAGGCCGGTGAACGCAGCAGCCGGTTTAGTCTTGGGTTTGTGACAACTTCCCTGATGAATTACGCCGATGGAAATACGGCCAGTGATGTGCATTTTGGAGCAGGCATCACTTCCGGCTGGAAGATCAATGACCGGCTAAGTGTGCATTCGGGCCTGATCCTGGCGCAGAATAGCCTTTCATTGAATCGTTCCAATTCTTCGGTAGGAGCCAGTACGTATGCCTATGACAGGGCAGCTAGCACCGTGCTTAGTAATATGGAGACGAATAATATTATCCGGGATGTATCTTCCAATAGCATGGATGTGAGCCTGTTGGTGGTGGATATTCCCCTGAACATGACCTACCGGATAGGGATCGGGTCTTCCAATTTATTATTGACCGGAGGATTAAGTTCCTTTGCTTATCTCGATCAGGAATACAGCTATCACAATACATTACAGCTATATACCAATACCTCGGTAGATGCTCCCGAGCCAGTGATCCGGGATGAGAAGGCATTTTCTCATTTTGATTTTGCCAGGCAGCTGAATATTGCGGTAGGGACCGAACTGCCTCTTGGCAATGGTTCAGTGTTGATCCTGGAACCTTATCTGAAATACCCGCTCGGGACGCTGACCTCGGAACATATCCGGTTTGGGTCGGCGGGCATGAACCTTCGTTTTTCTTTCGGAACGCAATAGCTTAGCAACGTTATTTAAAACGGATGGCTTTTACGGGAGTGATGCGGCTGACCAGCATGGAGGGGATGATTAGCATTAAAAGGCATATTGCAAAGGTGCCCAGGTTCAGGAGTATTACCGCGGTCCAGCTTAAATCTATGGGGACGTAATCTACGTAGTAGTTGGCCTGATTCAGGCCTACGAGATGGTATTTTTGTTGCAGAAGGCAGAATCCGATGCCTGCGATGTTTCCGATGAGCATACCAATACCGGTTAGGTATATGGCGTTGAAAAGGAAAATTCTGCGGATACGGGTATTGCCTGCTCCCAGGGCCTTCAGAATACCGATCATGTTCGTGCGTTCCAGAATCATAATAAGCAGGGCGGAGATCATATTGATCCCGGCTACCAGTACTGTGAGTACCAGCAGCACGATGGCGTTCATGTCCAGCAGGGCCAGCCATTCAAAGATCAGGGGATAAAGCTCTTTCACTGAATAGGCCTGCAGGTTTTTATCCACGTTTTCATGCACCTGCATGGTCCGTTCATCGAGGCGCGCAATATCATCAATAAATAGTTCGTATCCGCCTGCCTGGGTAGGTTCCCAGTTGTTCAGGCGCTGGATCAGGCCGAGGTCGCCGATCAGATAAAGTTTATCGAGATCTTCCAGCCCGGTTTGGTAAATGCCACGGATATGTAGCTTTCGACGACGCAGAGGTTCCTGGACAAAATAGATCATCAGGTCGTCGCCGGCGCTGAGCTTTAGCCGTTCAGCCATGGTTTTTGAAAGAAGGACATCTTCAGACAGGCTGTCGGCCGCGTATGAGGGCAACTCTCCGGACACCAGTTGGCTTTTCAGGTAATCCCAGTTGTAATCCTGTCCTACGCCTTTCAGAACGACGCCTTCCATTTCATCACCTGCGGAAATGATACCCGGTTTGGTAGCATAAATCTGTACCTGGCTGACTCCCGGAAAGTCTTCCGGTTGCAGCATCAACTGTCCTGATGCATCCAATACCTGCACCGGCGTGGTCTCGTAAGAGGTGTTGAGGTCGAAGCGGCTTACCTGGATATGCCCGGTAAACCCGACAATTTTGTCGCGGATTGTTTGCTGGAATCCAGTCACAATTCCCAGGGCGCTGATCATCACAGCCAATCCGAGTGCAATGCCGGTAATACCGATGATCACAATCAGTCTGGAAAAGGTCCGTCGGGCCT
>DATCYD010000288.1:0-11636 GCA_036570465.1 Anseongella sp. | reverse complement strand
TGCCAGTCATCCGAAGCCTGACACCACTTTGTAATATGTTCCGGTTTATTCCAGTATTCCCAGGCTTTCTGAACAGGTACCTTGACGGTACTTTTTACGGTGATTGTTGGTTTTTCCATTTTTGTCTTTTTTGTTTACAATCATTGAATAAGACAAAGATAGGCAGCCTTTATCTCCTTTGTCACCTGCGAATCCGACATTTGACAGGGGGATTCGCGACTTATCAGCCGGTTTATCCTCAATACCAGGTGCCGGAACTACTCTAAGGTGCCTTTTTTTATCGTCCGGCTTTTTAACCAGTAAATGGCCATGATAGGTCGGAGGCACCTTCTTTACAAGCAAATGCCCGTGGTACGAAGACTTTGGGCCGAATGCGACGGCAACTACGTCTGATGGCCATTTTTTGTCAGAAGAAGGAAGGCTGTCGGATGGGATGTTCACTGATTGAGCATGGCCGTGAAGGCAAAGCATGCAGCCGGTCAGCATGCAGCAGGCGGTCAATAACTTCTTCATTCTATATGGTGTTGATATAAAAGAAGATGCAGGGTTCCCTGCGATTCCATACGAAAGGTAGAAGAATGTCAGTTTACTGTTTCAGGGTGAAAGAGTGATCCATACCGGTGCGTGGTCACTTGTCTTTTCCCATCCGCGGACTTCCCGGTCCACGCCAGCGCTGACCAGCCGGCCTTCCACAGAAGGGCTTAACAGGAAATGATCGATCCGAAGTCCCGCATCGCGGGCATAGGCGTTCCGGAAGTAATCCCAGAACGTATAGATTTTTTCCGTAGGATAGAGTTTTCTGATCGCATCGGTCCAGCCCTGGCTCATCAGGATCTTAAATGCCTGACGGGTTTCGGGAAGGAACAGGGCGTCCTTTACCCATCGTTCAGGTTTGTAAACGTCCTGTTCTTCGGGAATTACATTGTAATCGCCGGTCAGGATTACCGGCGTGCCTGATGCCAGCAATCCGGCCGCGTGAGTTGTCAGGCGCTCAAACCAGCGCAGTTTATAATCAAATTTTGGTCCGGGAACGGGGTTCCCGTTGGGCAGGTACAGGCATCCGATAGTAATGCCGTTTACCCGGGCTTCGAGGTAACGGCTATGGAGGTCTTCCGGGTCTCCGGGCAGTCCCCGGTGGGTTTCTTCAGCGGTTCCCCTGCGGGTCAGGATGGCCACGCCGTTCCAGCTTTTTTGCCCGTGCCAGATAGCGTGATATCCCGCCTTGCGGATGGCTTCTTCCGGAAATTTTTCCTGCGGTGCTTTCAATTCCTGCAGGCAGGCAACGTCAGGTTGTGTTTCCTCAAGCCAGCGAAGCAACACAGGCAACCGGCCGTTTACCCCATTGACATTATAGGTGGCTATTTTCATGATTAAGTTTTCCTGTTGACAGATGCTAATATAACGAACCTCTTTCTGAATTTTGAGTACCTTTATGAGATGGCAAATTTTTGGATAAAAATGTCCCTGAAATTAGTGATAACATTGGTTTTATGCACCATGCTGACAGAAGTTGTCAACGCACAGGCGATGCCGTCTCTTAAGGAGGCGTTTGAGGGGAAATTCCTGATCGGGACGGCTTTGAATACCCGGCAGATCACAGGCCGGGATACTGCTTCCATGGCCATTGTAAAGGAACATTTTAATGCGGTTGTTGCCGAAAATTGCATGAAAAGCGGGGCCCTGCAGCCACGGGAAGGGCAGTTTGACTTCGGGTTGGCAGATCGCTTTGTGGCCCTTGGGGAGCAATCAGGCTTTCATATGACAGGACATACCCTGGTTTGGCATTCACAGGCTCCTGCGTGGTTTTTTATCGATGAAGAAGGGGAAGAGGTGACCCGTGAGGTCCTGATCCGGCGTATGGAAAACCATATTAAAACGGTAGTGGGACGATATCGTGGCCGCATAGCAGGGTGGGATGTTGTGAATGAGGCCATACTCGATGACGGTTCCTGGCGCAGAAGCAGGTTTTATGAGATCATCGGTGAAGAATACATTGCGCTGGCATTCCGGTTTGCACATGAAGCCGATCCGGACGCGGAACTTTATTACAATGATTATTCCATGTCCGGCCCTGCCAAGCGGCGACGGGTTGTGGAAATGGCTGAAAACCTGCGAAAACAGGGCATCCGGATCGATGGCATTGGCATGCAGGGACATGTAAGCCTTCACTATCCCTCTCTGGAAGAATTCGAAAAAAGCATTCTGGCTTTTTCAGAAATGGGCCTGAAGGTCATGATCACTGAGTTGGATCTGACCATACTTCCTTCCCCCGGAAGAAATCAGGGAGCCGAAGTTGCTGACCATGCCGCTTACCGGCAGAAACTGGATCCTTTCAAGAACGGACTTCCCGATTCAATAGAAGCAGCCTTTAATGCCCGGTATTTGGAATTTTTTAAATTATTTCTGAAACATCAGGAAAAGATTTCCCGCGTAACTTTATGGGGCGTCAGTGACCAATCATCCTGGCGTAATAATTGGCCCGTTCGCGGCAGAACCGATTACCCTTTGCTTTTTGATCGCAATCACCAGCCGAAAGCCGTTGTTCAGCCGGTCATAGAGGCGGCTACGGCCTCTTTCTAATTGTATTGGCGTTACTTGTTATATTTGTCATCTGTAGCCCAACAGTTGCACTATGATGAGAATGCCTTTTATTGTGTTTATGCTACCGCTTCTGCTCGGAGTGCCCGTTTCGGGTGTTTTCGGGCAGAAGGTAGGCCTGGTACTCAGCGGAGGCGGGGCCAAGGGGTTGGCGCATATCGGGGTGCTAAAGGCGTTTGAGGAGAATGATATACCGGTTGACTACATCGCCGGGACATCGATGGGAGGGATGGTAGGGGGCTTTTATGCAGCGGGATATTCGCCTTCTGAAATTGAATACATTGCTTCCAGTACCGATTTTCAAAACTGGATCAATGGACGGTTTGAGAGTGACTACCGTCATTTTTTTAAGAAAAGCCCCGATGCACCGTCATTTCTGACAGCGAAGATGCTGGTTGATTCGACCTTCAGGATGCGGCTAAGGACAACGATTGCGACTGATATTCCCATGAATTTTGCTCTGTTGGAGTTGCTGGCTCAACCGACGACGAATGCAGGTTTTGATTTCGATAGCCTTTTTGTGCCGTTTCGCTGCATGGTGGCTGATATTTTTTCCCAGAATGCCATTGTCCTGAGAGACGGAAGTTTGAGCGATGCGTTGCGTGGAACGGTTTCTGTCCCTTTTTTCTACCGGCCCATACAGGTAGATGGCAAGTATGTGTTCGACGGAGGATTGTATAATAATTTTCCGGTGGATGTTATGCAACAAGAGTTTAATCCGGATGTGATCGTGGGAAGCAATACCTCATCAAAAGTGTATAATGAATATCCGGAAGAAATTGACGAGCAGCTGCTTTCAAGGATTACGGTATTTCTTTTCCTGTCGAAGTCGGATTCCACACAGTTGGGCGAGAACGGGATCTTTATCAATCCGGATCTGGGGGATTTCAGCGCGACTGATTTCGAACCGGTGCAAGAATACATCAAAGCCGGTTATGAGGCTACTATGCGGCAGATGCCGCGGATCAAAGAACTGATCACCCGCCGGGTGAGCCAGGATTCCCTGCAGAAAAAGAGAATGGAATTCAACAACCGGTACCCTCCGATCCGGTTTACAGAGATCAGCATTACCGGGGCTACCAGTGAACAGCGACGCTACATTGAACGCATTTTCCGGCAGAACAAAAGTGCGTTGTCTCTCAAGGATATCAAGAAAGGGTATTACCGGTTGGTGGCGGACGATAATTTCGAAACGGTGTATCCACGAATGACCTATGACAGCCTGACCCATACCCATCGTTTTGAGCTACAGGTAACGCCGGAGCGGAATTTCCGCTTTAATTTCGGAGGCAGTGTTTCCACGCGGCCTGTCAGTAACGCTTTTCTGGGAGCACAGTATAATATTCTTCGGAGTAATTCTTATACATTCGGGGCATCGTTTTATTCGGGGCGATTTTATGAATCGGCACGCCTGGCAGGCCGGATAGACATTCCCTGGAAGACACCATTTTTCCTGGAGCTGGATTTTATCTACAATCACTGGAATTATTTTCGGAGCAGTGAGATCTTCATCGAAGACCTGACCCCTACCTATATTGACCAGAACGACCGGAAACTGGAATTTATGCTGGGGTTGCCAGGCCGGAATAACGGGCGTTATGAATTTGGCGCATCGTACATCCGGCTGAACAACAAATATTATCATGATCCGGAGGTGAGTTCCGGACCGCTCGATCTTTCTGTCTTTGATGGGTATAAGTTCAGGGCGAGTTTTGACAGGAATACCTTGAACCGAAAACAATATGCGTCGGAAGGGCATCGTTTCCAGCTGGATTTATACGGGTTTGCCGGCCGGGAGCGTTTTGTGCCACTTCAGGAAGAACCCTCATTGTGGACCACACGGAACTGGCTGCAGGCGCGGTTGCGGTATGAAAGCTATTTCCGCACTACCGGTTTTTCAAAGCTGGGATTCATGGTGGAAGGGGTTTGGAGCAATCAGCCCTATTTCAACGATCGTCAGGCCACCATGTTAATGGCCCCGGTATTTTATCCCCTGACTGACAGCCGGTCCTTGTACCTGGAAAGCCTCCGGGCGCAATCTTATGCGGCAGGGGGACTGCGGAACATCATTACTTTTTACGAGAATATTGACCTGCGACTGGAAGGATACCTGTTCAAGCCATACAAGAGCATCGGTGAGCCGGAAACGTATGCTCAGCAGGATTTCGAACTGGAAGAATTCTCCCTTGCGGCCTCAGCGGCTCTGGTTTATCACAGCCCGGTGGGGCCGGTAAGCCTGAATGTGAATTATTACGACGACCCGGAACGTACCGTGGGCGTCTTGTTTCATATTGGATACCTGATCTATAATAAACGGGAAAATGAGTAAATTTTTTACAATCCTGATTCCATGTTAGCTGCTGGTTGGGGGAATAGACGCGCAGACTCTTGAAGATTTTAGCGTCCGGGAATCGGAAAGGGCAGGGGAAACCATTGAGCTGGTAGTCCTGGATGCCTCCGGGAACCAACAGAGCTCTTTCAGCGGCAAGCACCCCTTTTCGATCAATGGTTTTGAAACCGAATTGGAATTTAGAGATGGGAGCGCCTATTTTCCACGTGAGGTGGCTTCATCAACCTTTCTGTACCTGAAATACAGGGGTGCTAAAGACAATGTTTCCGAAAGCAATACGACCCATCTTTATTATGTTTATCGCGGGATGGCCGGCGGCTTTACTGTGATCTATATTCCGCTGGTGCTGCTTATCATCATACCAGCTGCACTGATCCTGCTGGGTATGTTTTTCAGGCGGCTGATTATCCTGATGCTGATCTTGCTGGGTGCTTTCTTTTATTTCAACAGTTCAAAAGGGCTGTCCCCGGGTTCGTTTTTCGATGCGATCAAGGAATGGATAAGTGGGCTGCTTCAGGTGGTCGCTGGTTTCTGAGACTCGGTTTCCATTGATGGAGGGAAGCCTTAAAAAGGATAGCCGATCCCGAGGGTCAGGTTGAAGAAATTATAATTGTATTGCTCTTTGAAGGCTTTGTCGCCTAATTTGCCGATGACCCAACGGTTGGGACCCGTGAACTGAGGATCGTGAATCTTCGCGGCAAAATCCAGCCGGAATACCAGAAAATCAATGTCGAAACGCAGGCCGAAACCTGCGCCCACGGCCAGCTGCCGGTAAAAATCGGAGGCATGGAATACCCGGGAGGGATCATCGTCTTCAAAATCCCAGATGTTTCCCACATCCACGAAAGTAGCTCCGTTCAGTTTGGCAAAGAAAAAATCATCCAGAATCCGGAACCGGTACTCGATATTCCCTTCCAGTTTGATGTCTCCCACCCGGTAAAAATACTCCAGATTCCTATCTCCATCTGGCTGACTGTCATAGTAATTAAATCGGCCTGGACCGATGGTTCTGGTACGCCAGGCACGGATGCTGTTGGCGCCTCCGATAAAGAATTTCCGTTGATAGGGAAGGTTGGGATTGTTGCCGTAGGCATAACCGGCTCCCGCATGCAGACGAAAGACAAGTTGCTCGCGCGGCCCGGTTTGCCGGTAGAACCGGATATCGGCGTCGGGACGAATGTATTGGGGGTAACGCAGCCCCGCCACCATGTAGTAATTACCTGAATCACTTTGCGGGCCGCCAAAAGCCCTGTGAAACAGGTTCAGCGTGTTGCCTGATACCTCCAGGTTGCCCCTGAAATAGATGAAATTACCCCCTTCAAGCAGCTTGTATGCCCCATCGACATACGTATAAGATGATCCCAGGCTGAAATAAGGATTAAGTTCGGCCACTCGCTCAATATTTCCCTGGTCAATCAGTAATTGTTCAAAATCAGGGTTGATAACAGAACGAAGCACGCCCACCTTTATGGGGGCCACATAATGGCTTTTCGAGCGGGTTTCTTTCCATTCGTAGCCGAAGGCAAAATTATAGTTCCGCAGTGCGTAACGCGTAAATTCCAACTGGTCCAGGTAGTCAAACGAGAACTTGGTTCGAGGCATTCCGTATTTGCCAAGGGTGAATCTGAAGGGCATCAGCATTTGCGGGAAGGCGATGCTGCTGTTGATCTCAAATTGACGAAGATTGCTTTCCTGCCCGCCCCTGAAGCGAAGCTCAAATAATTCGCCACCCCTCAGAAGATTCTTATTTGTATAAGTGAAGCCACCCAATCCTCCGAGACGGGTACCGATCAGGGTCAGCTCTCCTTCCAGCGCCAGGGATTGTCGTTTTGAAGGAGCGAGTGAAACATAGGCGTCCAGCAGGGTGCTATCTTGCTTATTCTTGATAAAATCAATGGTAATGAACTTGAATATCCCCAGGTCTCCAAGGCGGGTATAGGTGAGATTACGATCTTCCTCCATATATATACGGCCTTTTTCGAGGAAGATGCTACTGTTAAAAACACGCGGATGGTATTTTCCTTCGTAGTCTAAAAAATAATATTTGTCTTTGTAATGAATGGTATCGGCCGTGGCATCCGGAGTGTTTTCTTCTCCAGCCTGAATAGTGATGAAGGTATTATTGAAGTGATAAACGGTGTGATTTCCGATAGCCGGATTTTCTACCCGCAGAGTCAGGTCCACCTGGTTGCCGCCCACGGTGGTGTCAGCGTCGTACTGGATATAGACGTTTTCAAATTCAGCGTAACCGTTATTCTTAAGGAGGGTAGCAATCCGTTCCCGTTCGTCAGCAAGGACATATTCGTCATAATTCATTGCTGAATCAACCAGTGAGGTTGAGCTCAGAACCAGTCGCCGGAGAGCTGTGTCGGGAATGTTTGTGTCGTATTCCCGTACCTGGTAAACCTGATGGGGGTCCGCGGTATAGGTGACGGCCACTTTTTTCGGACCGATGGAATCAATGGAATAACCAACACGGGCGTTGAAATATCCTTTTTTCTGCAGATAAATTCCCATGGCCTCGGCTGAAAGCCGGGTGACAGCCGTATCCACGATGGCCGGTGGCTCACCGATGTCGCTCCGGAGTGTATCCTTGTAGTGGCCGTCTTTCACATTCACCAGATTGTAAATACCCAGATAAGGTTTAAACAGGCCGAAAAATGTGCGATTGGGGGTTTGCCGGATCAGGGACCAGGATTGTGAACGGAGCTCTTTCTGATCCTTATTGAAGCCTTCCAGCTTTACTTTGCGAATCAAGGCCTGGTGCTCTTCCAGGTAACGAGTGGGCTTGCATGACTGGGCAAGGATCCCAGCCAAAATGATTATAATTGTCCTCGAGCAAAAACGAGCAGATGGCTTCAAAATCTGAAATAAGTTTTATAAGATCACTTCATCAAAAAAAATACCGTGAGCAACATGACTTGTTCATCGTCGAAGGAACAAAAATGCTGAACGAATTGCTGTCGTCAGAATTTAACCTCTATGCTGTTTATGCGCTCGAAACTTATTTGCCCTCCCTGCAAATATCAGGAAAACTTCCTGAAAATGTAAAAATTACTGCGGTAACCCAGGCGGAGCTTCAAAAAATGAGCGTCTTGCGAACGCCCAACAAAGTACTGGCTGTGGCGCACCTTCCCCGGAATGCCGTACACCCTCCCTGGGAGACCGGCCCCAAACAGACGGATGCCAATGGCGGTCCGGCTGGGAGACCCACAGACGCGGCACCGGGAAAGGCAGAGGCGGGGACGGATGCAGAAAGGTCCGGCTCGGGCATGTGGCTGGCCCTGGATACGCTACAGGACCCGGGCAATATGGGCACCATCATCCGCCTGGCTGACTGGTTTGGGATGGAAGGCGTACTGGCTTCAGAGGACTCCGTGGAATTCTACAATCCCAAAGTGGTTCAGGCCACCATGGGTTCCCTGTTCCGGGTGCAACTCCGACAGGTAGATCTTGCCGCTACACTCGCCCGAACGAAGGGGCCTGTTTACGGTGCACTCCTGGAAGGAAAAAGCATTTATGAAGAATCCTTTGCAGCTCCCGGAATTCTGTTGCTGGGCAACGAATCAAAAGGAATATCACCGGTGCTTGCAAAATACATCTCTCATCCGGTGACTATCCCCCGTTTCGGAAAGGCAGAATCACTGAATGTTGCTACCGCTGCGGCCGTGATCTGTTCGGAAATCAGCCGTCAGGTAGTTTTTTAACTTGAAATAAATTTCCTACCTTTGCAATCCTAAAATCAGGTCGGGTGGCCGAGTGGCTAGGCGGAGGTCTGCAAAACCTTATACAGCGGTTCGAATCCGCTCCCGACCTCTAAGTGCTGCGCTAACCGTGAACTCGCAGCACCAAGCCTTAGAGGACAGTTCACACTTAACGCAGTACTGTAATAAATTAGCGAGATGGCAGTTACAAGACTAAAAAGGAAAGACCGTAAAAATAAAGTGGTTGCTAAACAGCAAGTAGCCAGGATCAAGCAGATGACCAACCTTGAAACAGGGAGCCGTTCGAAAGAAAAGGCAAGCAGCCAGGTGGTGAAGAACCGGGAAGTCATCGCTGAGCTGGAAGCGGAACTGAAAAAATAACTCCGGGTTTCTACCGGAAATAATACTCCCGTTCTTTCTCAGGACGGGTTTTTTTGTTGAAGAATTCGGGTTCGGGCGAGGTTACCTGCCCGATGCTGTCAGAATGGCCTTATTAATGCGGCGCGCCAGTCCTGGCCCTTCGTAAATAAAGCCCGTATAAAGCTGCACAAGAGTGGCCCCGGCGTCCAGTTTTTCAAGGGCGTCTTCCGGAGAGTGAATACCGCCAACCCCGATCACGGGAAAGGCGTTACCGGATTGTTCAACCAGATACCGGATGACCTCAGTGGATCGTCTGGTTAACGGCCGGCCGCTCAACCCTCCGCCGCCGATGGTCTCCAATTCCTGTCCGCTGGTTTGTAACCCTTCCCTGGAAATAGTCGTATTGGTGGCGATGACCCCATCGGTGCCTGTTTCCCGGACAATCCCGATGATATCGTCTAACTGACGTTCGCTCAGGTCGGGAGCGATCTTCAGCAACAGGGGCTTTTGCTGTCGTCCCGAAGATCGTTCGCTGGTATTCTGTCTTTTGCTGCCAGCTTGAGGGGAATTGCCAGCTTGAGGGGAATTGCCCGGTTGAGGAACATTGTCCGGTTGCGGAAAATCGCTTGCCCTTGCGGCTCCGGCCTCTTTCAGGGTTCGCAGCAGGGCCGTGAGGGGCTCCTTTTCCTGGAGTTCCCGAAGCCCCGGCGTATTCGGCGAACTGACATTAACCACGAAATAATCAACATGGTCGAAAAGAGTGTTGAAGCATTGCAGGTAGTCATCAACCGCCGATTCATTGGGGGTGGTTTTATTCTTGCCGATATTGCCGCCGACAATCAGGCCGGGCTCTTTTTTCCGGAGACGGGCCACAGCGGCTTCCACGCCATCGTTATTGAAGCCCATGCGGTTGATAAGCGCTTCATCGGGTGGAAGACGGAACAGGCGAGGCTGAGGATTGCCCGGCTGGGGACGGGGGGTTAGGGTTCCCACTTCGATAAATCCAAAACCCAGCGATGCCAGTTCGTTGAACATGGTGGCATTTTTGTCAAAGCCTGCGGCCAACCCAACCGGGTTGGGGAAATCAATGCCAAATACACGTCGCCGGAGTCCCGGATCGTTGAAGCCGTAAAGTTGCCGGGCTACCGCCCCGGCGCCGGGAAGCTTAAAGGCTGTTTTTAAAAAGGCGGATACGCGATGATGAATGGTTTCGGGGTCAGTGCTGAATAGAATAGGCTTGACCAGTTGCTTGTACATGAAAAGGCTTTGAATTGAATTTGTACCTTTGCAAAGGTAATCGTATTTGCGCGAAAAATGATATCTATAAACGATTTAACATACGAGATAGGGGCCAGAGCCTTGTTTAACGAGGCGAATTGGCATATTAAACCCGGCGATAAGACCGGCCTGATAGGTGCGAACGGAACAGGGAAGACAACGCTGTTGAAGCTTATTGTCAGAGAATACACCCCCTCGGGCGGTAGCATTTCCAATGCAAAGGACCTCAGGATCGGTTACCTGAATCAGGACATGCTTTCCCTGTTGCCGGACGAGAGTATTTTGCATGTGGCCATGGAAGCCTTCGAGCGGCAGAATCAATTGTCACGTGAGATAGAATCCCTGCTGAAGAAGGTTGAAACAGATCATTCCGATGCGCTTTTAGAGCGATTGAGTGACAAACAGCACGAATTTGCCCAGCTGGACGGATACTCCCTTCAATACAAGGCGGAAGAGATCCTGGAAGGACTTGGCTTTGCCAGCAACGACCTGGAACGGCCGCTCAAGGAATTTTCAGGCGGTTGGCGCATGCGTGTGATGCTGGCTAAGATATTGCTGCAACAGCCGGACCTGCTGCTTTTGGATGAACCTACCAACCACCTGGACCTGCCATCTATCAAGTGGCTGGAAAAATACCTGTCCAGCTTTTCCGGCGCTTTCATTATTGTTTCCCATGATCGTTATTTCCTCGACCGGTCTGTTCGTAAGATCGTGGAGGCAAAAAATGGAAAACTCACCGAATATGCCGGGAATTATTCCTTCTATCTGGAAGAAAAGGAATTGCGCGAAGAGATCCAGCGGAACCGCTTCCGGAATCAGCAACAGCAAATCCGTGAGGAACAGAAGCTGATCGATCGATTCAGAGCGAAAGCCAGCAAGGCGAAAATGGTCCAGTCCCGGATCAAGGCGCTGGAACGGGTGGAACGGGTAGAAAATGTGGGCGATGATGCTCCTGCCATGAATTTCCGCTTTTCGTTCACGAAGGCTTCCGGTAAAGTAGTTTCCGAAGGAGAAGACATTTCTAAATCCTATCCGGGTATCACCCTGCTGGAAAACACAGCATTCAGCATTAACCGCGGGCAGAAGATCGCCTTGATCGGCGCCAACGGTAAGGGGAAGTCCACTTTGCTTCGGATGGTGGCGGGAGTCGAACCTTGCGAGGGTGTTGTGCGCGGAGGACATAATGTCGTACCGGCTTTTTTCGCCCAGCATCAGCTGGAATCACTTGACCTGGAGAAATCGATCCTGGACGAACTTCTCTATGCCGCACCTATGAAATCTGAAAAAGAGATCCGCGCCCTTCTGGGCTGTTTTCTGTTTAGCGGCGATGACGTCTTCAAGAAAAT
>DATCYD010000287.1:0-1951 GCA_036570465.1 Anseongella sp. | reverse complement strand
AAGCAGGCCTGCTCCGGGTCCCGTCCCTTGAATATTGACGGTTTTTGGTTAGGTTTTAAAAAAATAATTATTCGATGAATAAGCCCCTGCTTCACGCCGTCATGTTTTGGTTAAATCCTGACCTTTCTTCCGAGGAGGTAGAGAACTTCAAAGGATTTTTTGAAGACCTGTCGAGATGCTCCACGGTAAAGAGTTTGCAGTTCGGCCGGTCCGCTCCGACCGAACCCAGACCGGTGGTGGATAATAGTTTTACGTGGTCCATGGTTGCGACCTTTGCCAACCAGGAAGACCATGATATTTACCAGGCAGACGACCTCCACAATAAGGCCATTGAGAAGTATTCAAAATACTGGACACGGGTGCTTGTTCACGACACCTTGCTTGATTAAAAATCTACTGAATGCTGCTGCAGGAACTTACCGGTTTTCTGGAATTAATTGCGCCCCCTGCACTGCAGGAAGACTACGATAATTCCGGGCTCATTACCGGGCATCCGCAACAAGAAATTACCCGTGCCATTATCAGCCTGGATTGTACTGAAGCCGTCATCGATGAGGCTGTGGCGGAAGGTGCCGAGCTGGTTATTGCGCATCATCCGGTGGTGTTCCGGGGATTGAAGAAATTGACGGGACGAACCTATGTGGAGCGTACCATTCTGAACGCCATCCGGAATAACATTGCGATCTATGCGATCCATACGAATCTGGATCACGTGCCGGAAGGAGTGAATGGCAGGATCTGTCAGAAATTGGGACTGGAGCATTCAAAAATACTAGCCCCCAGAGGCGGGATGCTCAGAAAATTGGTGACCTTCTGCCCTCATGCACATGTGGATACGCTTCGGGAGGCTCTGTTCAGCGCCGGAGCGGGTCATATTGGAAATTATGATGCCTGCAGCTTTAATGTAGAAGGGTACGGAACTTTTCGACCGGGAGCAGGTACGCAGCCCTTTGCCGGTGAGGCCGGGAAACAGCATCGTGAACCGGAAACGCGGATTGAAACCATATTCCCGGGTTACCTTGAAGGCCAGGTAGTGAATGCGTTGCTTCAGGCGCATCCTTATGAGGAAGTGGCATACGATATTTACCCCCTGGCCAATACATGGTCGCAAGCCGGAGCAGGGATGGTGGGAACGCTTCCGCAGGAAGTGCCGTTGATGGAGTTTCTTGGGGAAGTGAAGCAAAAAATGAATGCAGGCTGCATCCGTTATACGGCGCCGGTGAAAGGAACTGTGCAACGGGTAGCCGTCTGTGGCGGAGCGGGAGGCTTCCTGCTGCGCGAGGCTATTCGTGCCGGGGCGGATGTCTTTATCACCTCTGATTACAAATACCATGAGTTTTTTGATGCTGAAGGGAAGATCGTGATTGCTGATATCGGGCATTTCGAAAGCGAGCAGTTCACAGGAGAATTATTGCTTGAGAATATATCAAAACAATTTCCTAACTTTGCAGCCCTGTTGACTAAAGTTAATACCAATCCAGTCAACTACTTATAAACGTAAACGAACTAATGGAACAAACAGTAGAACAAAAACTGAAGGCGCTTTACGAATTGCAATCCATCCATACCAAAATAGATAACATCAGGGTCGTCCGGGGAGAGTTGCCCATTGAGGTGAACGATCTGGAAGATGAAGTGACCGGACTGGAAACCAGGATCCAGAAGTTCAAGGATGATATTGATGAAACGGAAGACACCATTACCGCCCGCAAGAATGCTATCAAAGAATCCCAGACACTGATCAAAAAGTACAAGGGGCAGCTCGAAAATGTGAAGAATAATCGTGAGTTTGATGCGCTTTCCAAGGAAGTAGAGATTCAGGAACTGGATATTAAGGTGAGCGAAAAGAAGATCAAGGAATACGAATTCGAGATCAAATCAAAAGAGCAGGCCCTGGAGAAAGCAAAGGCGGACTACGAAGGCCGCATCAAAGACCTGTCGATAAAGAAAG
>DATCYD010000286.1:0-8122 GCA_036570465.1 Anseongella sp. | reverse complement strand
TCTCTACCTCGAAGGAGATCTTGTTTACGGCGTAAAAGTCGCCGAATTGCTTGGTCAGATTGTTGCATATGATCGCTTTTTCAGCCATGATCCGTTATTTTATCACGTTGGTTCATCAGGTGAATGAAGCTGTCTTCAATTCCCGGTGGGATCCGTTTTACTTCCACCCCCGTATGACCCTGGTCCGTTGCAAGTTTTTTCAACACGCGCAAGTTGTCTTCCGGACTTGTGGTCATTCCGTTGTCGTTCCGCAGGGTAACATGCAGAAACTCACCGAAGGCATAACTGCTTTCAGCCATGTCGCTGTTTCGGAGATCGTTCAATAACCGGTAGAGATCCGCCGATTTGACAGCATAGAGCGGTACAGGGTAAACCCCGGTTACATTTTCGGGGGTATCTACAGACATGATCCGTCCGTTCTGAATAAGGGCAATGCGTTCGCAAAGATCCGCCTCGTCCATGTAGGGTGTGGAAACCAGGATGGTGATGCCCTGCTGCTTCAACTGCTTTAGCATGTCCCAGAATTCTCTTCGGGATACCGCGTCCACGCCGGTGGTAGGCTCGTCCAGCAGCAATACTTCCGGTTTGTGGATCAACGCACAGCATAAGGCCAGCTTCTGTTTCATCCCTCCCGAAAGTTTCCCTGCCCTCCGGTTATTGAAGGGAGCAATCTGGTCGTAAATATCTTTTATAAGCGTATAATTAGCCTCGATGGAGGTGCCGAAAACCGTTGCGAAAAATTCCAGGTTCTCCCTGACAGTAAGATCCTGATAGAGCGAAAATCTACCCGGCATATAGCCAACCCGGTTTCGGATAGCCCGGTAATCGTTCACCACATCGAACCCTGCTACGCTAGCGCTGCCTTCATCCGGCAATAGCACAGTAGTAAGAATTCTGAAGATAGAAGTCTTACCCGCCCCGTCGGGGCCGATAAGTCCAAACAATTCGCCCTTGCCGACTTCGAATGAAACGCCGTCCACAGCCAGCACCTTGCCCTTATCGTAAGTTTTCGTAATGTGATTAAGCGTTACTGCTACCATAATACTTCCCCATACATGCCGATCTTTAGATAGCCGTCGTTTTTTACCCGTATTTTAATGGCATACACCAGATTGGCCCGTTCGTCTTTGGTTTGGATCGTCTTCGGCGTGAATTCTGATTTGGACGAAATCCAGGTCATTATACCCGGATAGGTTTTAAAACGATCCTCGCCCTGGTCAACCCGGACGGTTACCGCTTTTCCCGGTTTTATTTCAGAGAGCTTATTGCCGGTGACATACGCCTTCAGGATAAGGGTATCGATATTGGCGATTTTATAGAGGGGCCGGCCCATAGTGGCCAGTTCCCCTTCCAGGGCGTATTTTGTGAGTACCATCCCTGAAATTGGATTGACGATTTGCCCGCGGTCTATCTGTTCCTGAAGTTGTTTTGCATTTACTTCCAGCGGCGTTTGTTCACTAAGAATGCCCCTGTTTTGAGTTGCGATAGCTGACTTGCTCAATTCGATCTCCTGCCTTGTAGCTGCGATCTGCTTTTCCAGTTTCTCTATCAGGGCGTCTATGTCATCCAACTGCTTGCGGGTGGCAGCATCTGCCTTCACCAGGTTCTCCGTCCGCTCCCGTTCCCGCTTTTGATGTTCCAATTCAGATTGTTGCACAGCCAATTGTTTCCTGATCAGCTCAGTTTGTTCCGCCGGACTGCTTGTTTTTTGTTTCAGGGCCTTAATGGAGGCTTCAATTTGTTCTTTCTGCAGCCGGGAAAGGGTTACATCAATCTGTCCCACGATGGAACCCGCTTCCAGCTGATCCCCTTCCCGGGCCAGGAATGAGAGAATTTCCCCGGTCTGCTGTGCCGAAACAATGACCTCATCGGCCTCGAAATGGCCGGAAGCATCATACTCATCTTGCCGATCGCATGCGGTTGCAACCAATAAGAAGGCAAGGATTGCGATCAGGGGAGAATTTGCAAATAGCTGTTTCATTTTTTTGGATTATTCAGTGAACGGTTAGAGGACT
This sequence comes from Anseongella sp., assembly GCA_036570465.1. GTDB lineage: Bacteria > Bacteroidota > Bacteroidia > Sphingobacteriales > Sphingobacteriaceae > Anseongella. The sequence continues at coordinate 6,107 of DATCYD010000286.1, read as the reverse complement.
GCCAGTCATTGTTCCCGGAAATTTGCCTGCGATCGTATTGGGCCTGGAGCAACCTGATCTGATGCATGATCAAGGTTTGGCGGGCCAGGTTTTCGGCATTTACCCGGATAATGAATTCATGCGGGGTGATCACGCCATTCTCAAGCTGAGCCTCTGCCGCTTTTTTCACCGAGGCCCGTAAAACAATGGCTTTTTTATCCTGTTCGATCAGTTCCAGGTACTTTTGTATTTCCCCACGCTCCTGCTCAAGCGAGATCCGGGTGTTCAGCAGGAAGGTTTCCTTTTCGATGCCCATATTCTGCCGCTTGATCTCCAGGTTTCTGCGGTCGTTTTTCAAGGTGTATAAACTTCCAAAATTCCAGGTGAGGCGGGCGCCAGTAATATACCAAGGCCCAAACTCATCGCTGATGATATTCAGCATGGGTCTTCCCCACGCGCCCTGGAAAAAGGCACTCAGTTTCGGAAGATATCCGCTTCGCAATTTCTTTTCTTCCACGTCCAACAATTCCTTTTGCAAACGAAAGAGTTCCAGTTCGGGCCGCTGGATATCATGCCGCGAAACTACTGCTGTTGCTTTCGGGGCCGGCATGGCTAGTTTGACGCTGTCTGACAATTCCTGACCGATCAGGAGTCCAAGCATCCGGAGAAAAGCAGCACGACTGCTGCGAAACTGAATGCTTGCCATATTCACGCTGATGATTTCGGCCTTTATCTCATCCAAACTACTCCTGAAAGCCGTCCCATATTCCAATGCCGCGGCGGTTTTCCGGGCAGCCTGTTCCAGGTCAGCTTTCCGGGTCTGGTTTTGCCGGGATTGTTCCTCCATGAGCAGCACCGAGAAATAAAGCTGATTTACCCGGTCTTCGAGGGCATAAAGTGATACCTGCACCTGTTGTTTATCAATTGCTTCACCCGCTTTGATCAGGGTCCGGCGATTGCCGGAGGCACCTCCGTCGTAGATCGTTTGGCTGACTTCCGCCTGGATCCGGTACTGGTCCTTGCTGAGCGAAGGAACGCTAGCTCCGGGAGGCAGGGCGCCACCAAGCGCATTCGCGAAATTGACCGTTTCAGATTGATAACTGGCTTGTCCGTTGATACTCAGCTTCGGAAGGAACACCATGGATGCATTTGCCAACGAATAGGCACTGCTTTCCTCAATCAGGCCCAGCTTACGGATCTGAGGATAATTCGCTCTTGCCAGTTGTTGGCACGCTTCCAGGGTAAGTGCCTCTGTTGGTCCGTCACCTTGTCCATATACGGTCAGGGTTGCCAGCAGAAAACCGCCGAATAACAGCGTATGCCGGTGGATTTTAATCATTGTTCCTGTCTATTTGTTTTAAACATTTGATTAACATCGTTTCAAAGAAACCGATCCCCAAAAGGATCCCGGGAAACAATCAACCGCTTTGTTGAGGAGCCTCCATATTCAGCATCGATTGAATCCAAAGCGGGATCAATTGTCGTCGTTCTTCCATGAGTTTCCTGAAGGAATCCTCATCGACTGCCCCCGCTTCGTGGAAAGCCGGACTGGCCACAAATGGAAATATGATCAGACCCAGCAAATTCATAATGAAATGAAGAGGATGCAAAGCCGGTTGTCGCTCCCTGAGCTGGTTTACCAGATCTGACTCTAAAACCTTACGGATTTGAAAACCCTTTATAAAGGCGCCTGGATTATTCCGGATTTCGCTCAGGACGAAAAGAGGCAGGTCGGGATTGCGGCCAATGGTGGCAATGTAATTTTCAGTGATCAGCCGCAACTTGGTTTCCAGAGCAGTAGAGGGGTCGTTCATCACCGGAATCAGCACACCGAACAATTCCTGCATGCGTTCAATCATTACCTGGTGAAAAAGCTTCTCCTTGCTTCGGAAATAATAATTCAGCAAAGCCAGGTTAATACCTGCTTCCTCAGCAATATCCATCGTGCGGGCCGCTGCATAGCCTTTCCGGGTAAATACCTTACGGGCGGCCTCTTTTATTTTTTCTTCTGTCGAAATATTGATTTCCCTTTTCCTTGCAGCTACCATCTTCCGGAATCTTATCACATTTGCTGTGGGCAAAGTTAAGGGAAAATCTGAATTTATTCAAATTTTTTAATCATTTGATTAATACGTCTTTTCCTCAAGTGCAGTCAGCAGCCCCCTTTTTTCAGTACATTCGCCCTTCAGCGATTACGCGGTGATGACGGCATATGGATAAAATGGGAAAGACCGATTTAGCGGTTGAGTTTCAAAAAGGCGATAGGGAAGCATTTACCCAGATCTATCGGATGTATTATCCATCGCTTAGTTATTTCTCCTATAATCTGACCGGTGATATGTCTCAGGCTGAAGATATTGCCTCTGAAAGTCTGTCCAAATTATGGCAGCGTCATTCAGGATTCAATACACAAGCAAGCATTAAATCATTTCTATACACGACTGCCCGTAACGCATCCCTTAACTATCTTAAATCATTACGCGTTCGAACTTCTGTTCATGAAGAGCTCCTTTACCTGGCCGAGAAAAAGGACGATTACATCCTGGGTAATATGATCCAGGCACAACTACTGAAATATATCTATGACGAAATCGAAGTGCTTCCGCCAAGATTAAAAGAGATCTTCAAGATGATCTTCGAAGAAGGGTTATCGACAGCAGAAATTGCTTCGAAAATGAAAATTCGGGAACAGAGTGTCCGAAATGCAAAAAGAAAGGCCCTGGATATACTGAAAATCAGGTTGATAGAATTGGGTTTGGTAAAATAACCGTCTGTGAGGGGTTGAATCGGGAGCTCAGTTGTTTTATACATGATGTGACCTCTCATAGTGGTCATGTCCCTAAACTAATATGCATCCTGAATCAGAACATATCGAAGCGCTGTTCCTGAAGCACCTTCAACAGGGGCTTAGCGAAACCGAGATGCGTCAACTTGAAGCCTGGATGGAGCAATTCCCAGAGCTGAGAAGCTTATTTGAGAAGCTGAGTGACACTCCCCGGATTCAACATGATATGCGTGTTTTCCGACAATTTGCAAAGCATACCCAGCCAGGAGAAAAGGATCCCCTGATCCGGAAGCTTTTCCACAACCAGCTTTTCCATATTCCGGCGCGAATAGCTGCTGTTTTTGTGTTGTTGATCCTTTCGCTCGCCGCTTCTGTTTACCTGTTTAATCATTTTACGGATGGGTCTCAATTGGCAACAAGGTATGCAAATGATATACCTGCAGGTGGCAATAAGGCAGTATTAACCTTGGGTGATGGTCGTACAGTTGTGCTGGAAGATGTCTCCCGGGGACTTGTTGCTGATCAGCCAGACTCTAAAGTTATCAAGGAAGAGGATGGCAGACTTATTTATCAGGCAGACACCGATGTTAAATCCGACAATTCCGGGACTAAAAAAAGTTTCAATATGATCCGGACTCCGCGGGGAGGCAGTTATCAGATTACCCTTCCGGATGGGACCAGGGCCTGGCTGAATGCAGCCTCCAGCCTGCGGTTCCCGACCGGGTTCGATTCGGGTCAACGCGTGGTGGAAGCAAGCGGAGAAGTTTATTTTGATGTTGTCGAGGATAAGAACAGGCCATTCAGAGTTAAGCTCAGGGATCACGTCGTTGTGGAGGTGCTTGGAACGGAATTCAATATCAATGACTTCGAAGACGAACAAACATTTAACACAACGCTGGCCTCAGGAAAGGTAATCGCCAGGGCATTTGGAAAACAAATTATTCTGGTACCCGGACAACAGGCACAAATGAATCCTTCTACCAGCGCCCTTCAGGTGAAGGAAGTGAATCTTCTTGCTGAAATTTCCTGGAAGGACGGGTATTTCTACTTTGACGACCAGCCGTTGAAGGTGATTATGAAGCGGATCGCTCGTTGGTACAATGTGGAAGTAGAGTACCGCGATTCAATTGACAGCAGGTTCAACTTGCTGATGTTACCACGCGATTTACCAGTTTCCAGATTGCTGGAAATGATGGAGCTAACCGGGCATGTGAAATTTAACATTGAAGGAAGGAGGATCATCGTCATGAAGTAACCTGTACGTGACGGGCCCTAACAAAACCGCTCCGGGGGCAACCGGAGCGGGATAAGTAAAGGCCTAACCATTTCTCTCTGAATTATTGGAAATCAAAACGATTTGCGTTAAACCTAAACGGATCAAATTTATGCATTTATTTTCTTTATGCGAAGCCCGCATCACTGCTCCGCATATACCTAAACTGCTGTTGATCATGAAATTCACAGCTTTTATTATGCTTCTCATGACCTTGCATATCAGCGCGGAAAGCCTGGGACAGAAGGTTCATCTAGATATGGATAATGTCAGGATTGACCAGGTATTGAAAGAAGTTCAGCGCCAGACAGGCTATGCTTTTCTTTACAGCCGGAAAGATCTGGAAGAGATGGCCCCCCTCTCCCTTCATGTAGAATCAAAAGATTTCAGGGACGTGCTGGATCATTGTTTTTTAGACTACCCGATGGAATATATCATTGAGGAAAGTGAAAGGGTGGTTATCCTGAAGCGTCTGAAGGGACACAAAATCAGTGTTGTAGAGGCAAGGATACCTGAAAGGATTGTGATCGGGCAAGTTGCTGTCCAGGGGATGATTACTGATACAACCGGTGCCCCTCTGATCGGCGTTTCAGTGGCGCTGAAGGGGCGGGCCTCTGTCGGGACAAGTACGGACCTGAACGGCAGATTTGTACTGGAGATTCCGGAAGACGGGGTATTGATCTTTAGCATGATTGGTTTTGAAACACAAGAGGTGCCTGTGAACGGCAGAACTGAAATCAACCTTGTGCTGAAAATATCCGCATCCCAACTGGATGACGTGGTAGTGGTTGGTTTTGGCAAGCAGAAAAGAACTGACCTCATCGGATCGGTGGTCTCTGTAAAGCCCAGCGACCTGAAGGTTCCTTCCAGTAATCTAACCACAGCGCTCGCCGGCCGGATTGCTGGCATGATTGCCTACCAGCGGAGCGGCGAGCCTGGGCAGGATAATGCCAACTTTTTTATCAGAGGAGTAACCACCTTCGGATATAAAGTAGATCCACTGATATTGATTGACAACGTAGAAGTAACCACTACGGATCTGGCGCGTCTGCAGGTGGACGATATAGCAGATTTTGTGATCATGAAGGACGCCACGGCCACTGCAGTTTACGGAGCAAGGGGAGCTAACGGCGTAATCCTGATCACCACAAAAGAAGGGGTCGAAGGGAAGGCTAGGGTGTCGTTACGCATGGAGAATTCCCTCTCCACACCTACCAGGAATGTAGAATTGGCTGATCCGGTCACCTACATGAGGCTTCATAACGAGTCCATTCTGACGCGAGATCCGCTTAGCCCCTTGCCGTATTCTCGCAGTAAGATCGACAATACCACCCCTGATGCAGATCCTTATCTCTACCCGGCAACAGACTGGCGGGAGCAATTGATGAAAGACTATACGACCAATCAACGTGTACATTTGAATGTGAGTGGCGGTGGGAAAGTGGCACGTTATTACGTATCAGGGTCTTTTAACAGAGACAATGGGGTGCTCGATGTTGATAAAAGAAACAATTTCAATAGCAATATTGATCTGAAAACATATACCCTGCGGGGAAACGTCAACATCAATCTGACGAAAAGTACGGAATTCCTGGTTCGGCTGAACGGGTCTTTTGATGATTATACCGGTCCCATCGACGGGGGAGCCAAGGTGTACAGAGATATTATGCGAACGAATCCGGTCATGTTTGCCCCTTATTACAATGGTGGCGAAAAGTATAAATATGTTCGTCATATCATATTCGGGAATGCCGGGGAAGGAAAGTACCTCAATCCTTACGCTGACATGGTGAAAGGCTACCGGGATTATTCAAGGTCTATGATGCTTGCTCAGCTGGAGCTGCGTCAGGATCTTTCTTTTCTGACTGAAGGACTTACATTCCGGGTGATGACCAACACCACCCGGAATGCGTATTTTGATGTGGCCCGACAATATAAACCCTTCTATTACGAAATGTTGGGTATAGACCGTTCTGGAGATTATCTTCTCAATATCCTGAATGAAGAAACCGGCGAAGAGTACCTGGATTACAACGAAGGCCGGAAAACCGTAAATTCTGTGTTTTATCT
>DATCYD010000285.1:0-5271 GCA_036570465.1 Anseongella sp. | reverse complement strand
GGTAAACAGACCGTTAATATCGGGCTTTCAGCAGGTTTCAAACGATTTCTCATAAACGTCCGGACGTGACGGGTTGTGGTTTCCCGCGCGCTGTCGTTTCTGCGGAATTATTGTTAATTTTGACCAAATGGGTAGTGAAAGTAAAAGGCAGCAGAAATTTGCACGCCTGATTCAGAAAGATTTAGGAGATATCTTCCATCGGGAGCTACAACACATGCTTCCGAATGCGATGATTACCATCACCATGGTGAGGGCCACACCTGACCTGTCAGGAGTGAAGGTTTACCTGAGCTTTTATAATGCCCCGGATGTGAAAGAAGCGATGAACACCATCAAGCTTCATACGGCGGATATTCGGTACAGGCTGGGGAAGCGGGTACGCAATCAGGTGCGGGTCGTACCTGAGCTCGAATTTTTCATCGATGATACCAGTGAATACGTGGCCAAAATGGACAAATTGTTCAATGAGATCAAAGAGAATGATGAAAATTCGTAATTTTGAAGGCATGGAAAAGATCAGCAACAAGAACCGGACAGGGATTATTACCGTGTCTGTGATCATACTCACCGCCGCATTCAGCCGGATGATGCCGCATCCATGGAATTATACGCCTGTGGGCGCCATGGCATTGTTCGGGGCGGGTTGGTACGCAAGCCGCCGGATGGCTTTTCTGGTGCCATTGATTTCCCTTTGGATTAGCGACGTTGTCATTAACAATACCATTCATGCTGCTTATACGGACGGCTTTACCCTCTTTCATTCCAGCATGATCGGCGTTTATGCCGCCTTCCTGGCTCTTACCCTGGTTGGCGTGCTCCTCCTTCGCAAGGTTCGCGTGGGGTCTGTATTGCTGGCAGCGGTAGCGGGAGCCCTGGTGTTCTGGCTGATCGTTGACTTTGCGGCCTGGATGTGGGGCTTTGTACCTTATCCCAAAACTCCGGCCGGATTACTGGCAAGTTACTCGGCTGGTTTCCCGTTTTTCCTGAACATGCTACTGGGCAATCTGATCTATTCGGTGGTCTTATTTGGCGGGTTTGAATTAGCTCGGCGCCGTTTCCCGGCGCTGGCCTGGACAACCCGGTAATCATGCTCCTTTCCTCCCTTATCCCGACTGTGATTGGGTGGATTGGTGCTGCTATGTATGATGCGTGATATGAATAAAGTTCAGTTCCGGTGGCTTTTAATGTTTCTGTTTTTACCCCTGATTCAGTATGCCCAGGATCGATCCGGCGAGGGCGAGCATGTGAAAAAGGTGGTTTTTGTGATCGTCGATGGGATTTCGGCCGATGTCATCGAGAAGCAGCCGACGCCTCAACTGGATGCCATCGCAGCTGAAGGCGGCTATACCCGGGCTTATGTGGGAGGCGAGAAGGACGGCTATTCCCAAAGCCCAACTATTTCAGCGGTGGGCTACAACAGTTTGTTAACGGGGACCTGGACCAATAAGCACAACGTTTGGGGCAATGCCATAAAAGAGCCCAACTATAATTATTGGACGATTTTCCGGTTTGTTGAAGAACTGGCTCCTGAGAAGAAAACAGCGATTTTTTCTACCTGGCTTGATAATCGCACCAAGCTGATTGGCGAAGGGCTGCCGGAAACGGGAAATATTCAACTTGACGCCCATTTTGATGGATACGAACTGGATGCCACGCGGTTCCCCCATGATAGCGACCGCCTGTTTATTCATAAGATTGACGAGCATGTGGTGGATGAAGCCGTGGAATACATTAAAACCGAAAGCCCGGACCTTTCCTGGGTGTACCTGGAGTATTCAGACGATATGGGCCATCGATATGGCGACAGCGAACAGTTCTACCGCGCGGTAAAGATGGTGGATAACCAGATGGGTCGTCTGCGGGAGGCCATCCGTTACCGGGAGGCAAATTTTCCCGGCGAAGACTGGGAAATATACATTACTACCGATCATGGCCGTGATGCGGCTACCGGAAAAGGCCACGGTGGACAGTCTGAACGGGAACGCCAAACCTGGATCGTGACCAATGCCTCCGGGCTGAACAGTTACTTTCGGGAACAACAGCCAGGTATTGTAGATATTCTACCCTCCATGGTCCGGTCGCTGAAACTACCTGTGTCACAAGACCGCCTCTTCGAGCTTGACGGTGTCCCGCTGACAGGAAGGGTTTCAGTTGCCAGCCCGGCAGCCCGGATCGAAAACGGCATAATCCGGGTATCATGGATTCGGGTCGAAAAAAAGGGCAAGGCGAAAATATGGCTCAGTACCACCAATAACTTCAATAATGGCGGGACAGATGCCTACCGGCAGGTGAAAAGCGTATCACTGAAAGCAGGGAGCGCCGAAATTGATGTCAGTGATGTGCCTTCAGATTTTTATAAGATCGTAATCCAGGGGAAGTATAACGCGGTCAATCGCTGGGTGACAGCTCCCTGAACCCTATTGTACCTTTTTCGCGGTTTTTATTCCATTACAGGATTGCCTACCTTTGTAAAAGTGTAATTCAAAGCAAATGTTAAAAATATTTCTGGGGATTTTGGCAGTGATACTGGTGGTGGCACTGCTGACCAACCGATCGGAAGAACAAACGCCTGCTACTCCCGTACCTGCAGTGGCGGGACAAAATGATGCGGCTCAACCGGCTGCTACATCAGCGAAACTGAACCCGGCGCATGGTCAGCCCGGACACCGTTGTGACATTGCCGTAGGGGCTCCGCTGCCCGCATCGCCAGTTGCTCCGGCTACATCAACAGATTTGTCGCCCCGAAAAGCAGATACCCGGGTGGCTCTCAATCCGCCGCACGGCCAGCCCGGGCATCTCTGCGAGATACCCGTGGGAAGCCCTCTGCCTCAGAAGTAATTTACGCCTTACATGGGCGCAGGCAGTCTGCCGTACAGATCGTCGATTGAAAAGCTGATCGTTTTTCCCACTTTTTTGCCATTCTTATAGGCGACAGCCCGGAAAGTGTCCGCGTCTTTGGGGATTTCCAGCGCTTCTCCCAGGTACTGGTCCAGGAATTTGTCGGGCCATGTATTGTCGAATGTGTAATAGATATCCAGTCCGGGGATCTCCGTGCGCAGAACTAGCTGCATTTCTTTTTTGCCGGGCGTCCAGCGCGGGGTGACGATCGGGTCATATGCGCTGGTTGAATAGTTGACCGCCGCGGCGTCGAAGCGGCGGAACTGAACTTCCATCCGACGGATGAATTCATGCCAGTTCCTGCGGTCCTGAGGGGACCAGAATACTTCCGCCAGGGCGAGTCCGCGGGGCCAGGTCATGTATTCGGCGTGACGCCCGTTGGGAACAGATTCTGCCCAGAGGTTTCCCTGTCCGCCCAGGATCATTTCCGGCTTTACGCCTTCTGGTACCGGATTGAAAAGATAGGAATCGATCAGGCGGAGCATCGAGTAGGTCGGGGGCTCGGAGGCCGGATCGCCCTGATAAAGGTCAATGTAGCAATGGTCATTGGGGGTCATCACTACGTGATGTCCCATACGTGCCGCCTTGACGCCGCCTTCCATGCCTCGCCATGACATGACCGTTGCTTCCGGTGCGAGGCCGCCTTGCAGGATTTCGTCCCAGCCTATCAGCTTTTTCCCCTTTGCCAGCAAGATCTTCTCGGCCCGTTTAATAAAATAACTTTGTAGCTCGTTCACGTTGCTGAGCCCCTGAGTCTGCATCCTTTGCCGGCATTTCGCGCATTTCTTCCAGAATCCCTTATAGGCTTCATCTCCGCCTATGTGGATGTATTTGCCGGGGAAAAGCTGCGCTACTTCGGTCAGTACCTTGTCAAGGAAGCGGAAGGTCTCTTCATTGCCGATGCAGAGGGAGTTATCAACCCTTCCGTAAAACCGGCTACCCGGATTTACATGATAATCGCCTTCCACACAAGCAAGTTCGGGATAGGCGGTAATGGCGGCAAGACTATGTCCCGGCACATCGATCTCGGGCACAATGGTCACGAAACGTGCTTCTGCATAACGAATCACTTCCCGGATCTCTTCCTGCGTATAATAGCCGCCGTACCGGGGCAGTTCTCCCGGCTGCGGAGGTTGGCGTTCCCACCAAAGCCCTGTACGCGGCACCCGCCAGGCGCCCACGGAAGCCAGTTTTGGCAAGCTCTTGATCTCGATGCGCCATCCCTGGTCATCAGTCAGGTGCCAGTGAAAAACATTCATTTTGAATTTAGAGAGCTGGTCGATGTACTTTTTGACAAATGGTACCGGAAAGAAGTGCCGGCTGACGTCCAGCATCAGTCCCCGCCATTGAAAACGCGGGAAATCGGTGATGCGAACACAGGGAATTTCCCAGGAGGGTTTCGTTACAAACCGTTTGTTGCCAATTTCCGGCGGCAATAATTGCATCAGTGTTTGCATGCCATAAAAGAGCCCCGCCGGTTCATTGGCTCGTACAACAATTTTGTGGGGAGTAACCTCCAGCCTGTAACCTTCAGTTCCGGTCAGCTGATCTTGCACCTCGTTCAGGCGAATGAAAATGCCTTTTTGGTGCTCTTCCTTCCCGGCAGCGCTTACCGGGACCCGGTATCCGGTGGGAACAGAGATCATTTCGGCGAAGAACGAGGCCAGTTGCTTTAGTTCGGCATGATTGGGATCGATCAGCAGATGGGTGACCGAATCAAGCGTGAAAACACCCTCCATCGATTCCACATTCACCGGTACAGGAATGAGATTGATCCGCTTTTCAGGCGGGTCGGCCAGCGGGTCATCGTCTGCGTGTACTGCATTTAGTTCGGTGGGTGCGCCGGCAGGTGACAACGCAGCCTGTGCCAGCGCTCCGGGCACAGCGGTCAAGACCCAAAAAACCAGATTCAGGTAGTTTTTAATCATCCTCACATTAGTTTAAGCAACGAAAGGAACAAAGATAACGTTATTTGCTAACTCAGATCATTAACTTTGGGGAATCAACAACTTAGGTTGCGTGAAGCATTTCCCTGCAGGCGGGCTATTCTGGAAGCAGTTCATTCGTGTGATCTGCCCGGCATTCCTGTGTTTGATGATGAATTTGCCCGCGCTGGCGCAGCAAACGGTACGAGGTATTGTAACCGATACAGAAACATCCGCGCCGGTTAACCTGGCTCACATTATCAATAAGGTTACCGGAGGGCTTTCCATTACAGGCTACCGGGGAGAATTTGAGCTGACGGCGGCGCCGGGAGACTTGCTGGCCATTGTGAAGGATGGGTATTTTACCCGCAACATAACCATACCTGATAGTGTCGGTTTGCTGCGTATTTCAATTTCTCAAAAGCCGCCTCCGCCGCGGGACGATAGT
>DATCYD010000284.1:0-5876 GCA_036570465.1 Anseongella sp. | reverse complement strand
ACACTGGAAGCCAATCCGGACGACCTGGACCCGGTAAACATTGCCGGCTTGCGAAAAACAGCCGTAAACAGGTTGAGTATTGGTGTGCAGTCATTTTTTGATGAAGATTTACAGTGGATGAACCGCGTACATACCGGAGCCGAAGCGCTTGACAGTATCAGGCGAGTGCAAGACGCTGGGTTTGAAAACCTGACGGCCGATCTGATTTACGGTTTCCCCTTGCTGAGCGATGAGAAGTGGTTGCAGAACATCCACACCTTTGCCGGATTGGATATCCCACACTTATCCTGCTATAATCTGACTGTTGAAGAAGGTACGGCCCTGTCAACTTTTATCCGGGCAGGGCGGCAACCACCTCCGTCGGGTGAACAGGGGGCACGCCAGTTCCGGTTGTTGATGAATGCCATGGAAGAGGCTGGTTTTCTCCATTACGAGATATCGAATTTTTGCCGGGAGGACGCTTGGTCCAGGCATAATACGGCATACTGGCGGGAAAAGAAATACCTGGGCATCGGGCCCTCTGCTCATTCATTCGACGGGCAAACCCGAAGCTGGAATGTCAGCAATAATCATCGCTACACAGAGGGGATACTCCAAAAAGAACCCGATTTCGGGTTGGAACGGTTGTCGGCGAATGATTGTATCAATGAACGGATTATGACCGGGCTTCGCACGATGTGGGGGGTGGATCTTGAGAAAATTGAAAAAGATTTCGGAGCTACGCGGCTTGCGGAACTGAAGCGTACCGTATCACCTTATATCCGGAATGGATGGGTAGAAATCCCGGAAGGGAATATGAAGCTTACCCGGGAAGGAAAACTTTATGCCGACCGGATCGCAGCCGATCTTTTCCTTTTAGAATAGAAAAAAGAGCTTCAGGTCTTTTCTGAAAAAACCCGAAGCTCTTTCCGGCATGCATTAAAGGGCGCCTAAAAGCGTGCCCAAAAAAGCAGTCAACAAAGCCAGAACTTGTGCTAAGCTAAAATTAATATCCATCGGATTTTGTTTTAGATAATGCTTACTCTTTTATTGGTTTTCGGCAATCCCAAGAGTTAATTCTTTTTGGCGCCAGAAATTAACTTCGGATAAAGATAGATGCAATCTTGTTGGCATCAAAAAAAATGAAAAAAATATGACATCTATGTCATGTTTTTAACAAAAAAACCCCGCTTTTGAAGCGAGGTTTGCTTTTGCTCAGGTTAAAAACCTGAAGCGTGCCAGAATTAAAGTCCTCCCAGGAGAGAAGAAAGCAGGCCGGTTACAAGATCAACAATCTGTTGAATCAAATCGGTCAGGAATGATAAATCCATTTTCGTGTGAATTTGACAGGTACGTGCCTACTCTATTTGTGGTTTTCGGCAAATCCCAAAAGTTAATAATAAGGCGCCAAAAGATTAACTCGTTGTCGAAGTTAGGTGTTGAATTCCTATTGTTCAAAAATAATTGCAAAAACTGACACGTATGTCAAGACGCCTTTGCCCAGCGTTCTTGATTCCGTATCTTTCGCGGAATGGAGAAAAATCACAGGCAACGGGTTCGATGGATCAGCTTCTCGCTGGGTATGAGTCTGGTGCTTTGTGCGATGAAATTTTACGGGTGGTACCTGACTGATTCGAGGGCGATCCTGACCGATGCCCTGGAGTCTATCATCAATGTGATCGCCACCGGTTTCGCACTTTACAGTGTTTACCTGGCGGCAAAGCCCCGGGACCGGAATCATCCCTATGGTCATGGAAAGATTGAATTTTTTTCGGCCGGTTTCGAAGGTGGGCTGGTACTGATCGCCGGAATATTCATTCTGGTAGGGTCCATCGAGTCAATTTACGCACCCCGTGAGCTTCAATCCCTGAACGCCGGGATGAGCATTATCGGCCTTTCTCTGGTAGGAAACCTGGTAATGGGGCTGCTTCTGGTACGAAAAGGAAAGGAGCTTCGCTCATTAACCCTGTATGCCGATGGCAAGCATCTGTTGTCCGATTGTTATAGCAGCACGCTGCTGATCGCTGGGCTGCTGATCATGCGGTTCACCGGCTGGTTCTTGCTGGATGCTTTGCTTTCCATTGCCCTGGCACTGGTAATCATGTTTAACGGCTACCGGCTGGTACGGAAATCCCTTTCAGGATTGATGGACGAAGCCGACGAAGAGCTGCTTGAGGAGATTACCCGGTTGCTGAACGAGCACCGGCATCCCCGATGGATTGATGTACATAACCTGCGGGTACAACGATACGGCCCGGATCTTCACATAGATTGTCATCTGACCATGTCTGCCAACCTGACCTTTGAGGAGGCCCATACTGAGACCGGCCGGTTTGAGCAGCTGTTAAAGCGAAGCTTTGATGGTCATGTGGAAGTGTTCGTACATGCCGATCCCTCATCCCACCAGGCAGATATGAATCGTATCTGGACCACGCAGGATATTGTGACGAACAAACGACACGGTTAAGAGCTGGAGACCGTATTCATGGCCTTTTGAATGGATTTCAGCAGTTCTGGCGCCAGCTGGCTGCCGATGATGTATTGCAGGCCGTCCTTGTCGGTAAGCCTGACAGCGTCCTTACCGCGCGTATAAAAACGGATGGTACCCTTTTTATGAAGGTTGTAAACGGGATTGTTTAACAAGAAGCGGCTGTACTTGATTTTCTCAGCGGCAACGATTGAATCCAGGCTGATTTTAACCTTTCTGGCGCTCCAGAAGCCATCCAGTTCCACCGAATCGGGATATACGCTGGTCTTGAAATGAACAATGAACAACAGGACGATGGAAATAACGGCGATGGAAATACCCACGATTAGCAGAAGTTCGGCATTACGACCTTCTTTTTCCAGGAAATAAACCAGGAAACAAAAGGCGGCCAGCACCATGCGTCTGCTGATCCAGTAGCTGCTGCGGCCAAGGTATTGCTTTTCCCGAAAAAGTAGGGTTTCTTCCATGCCTGCCTTATGAAATATCAGCCCAAATTTAGCTTATTTTTCGAATTTTGAACCGGATCTCAAAGACCTTTTTTGTGGAGCCTGTGACTTTGAACGGATCGGCGATCCGAAAACCACCGACCCAGACGATCTCCCCGCCTGACAACACAAGGGGAATACGCTGTTTCAGATGCAGCGGGACCTTTTGATCCACAAAAAAATCACTGAGCTTTTTCTGCCCTTTCATACCCAACGGGTGGAACCGGTCCCCCTCCTGCCAGTAGCGGACGGTCAGTGGAAATTTTAGCTTTCCATGATCCAGCGAGGCAATGCCTGCATCCCCTGGAATCCCGGCTGAGCTTACCTCCAGCACCCGGGTATCAAATAATTCTTCAAAATCGGCTTCCTCAGCAATGACAGACGGTTTGTTCTCGCGGGGGATAATGATCAGCCTGTCGCGATCCTTGATAGCGGTGTGGGTAGGGGAGCTGAATTGTTTTCCTGGCTGTGAATTGCAAGCCTCCAGGAGTTCTTGTATCGTGTCCGGATGAAAGCCCATGGGGCGTAGTAAGTGATAAAGCAATATTCCGGGTGCATCTGCCTGGCAAAGGACCTGGCAGGAAATTTCCCATCCGCTTTTCGTTTTTTGCAGTACACGGCGGTGCTTGTCAACATAGCGATGAATAAGCTGACCCGTCTCCAGGAAAAGTTGCGCGGTTTTGGAAAAAGTATGCTCCAGGGATGGGTTCAGCTCCTTCAAAACCGGTACAACCTGGTGCCGCAGGCGGTTTCTCAGGTACTTATCAGAAGCATTGGTGCTTTCCTCCCGGTAAGGAAGTTTCTGGGAGACTACCATGCCGGCGATCTCTTCGCGGGTAAAACAAAGCAGAGGCCTGATCAGATGACCGTTCCGGGGGAGAATGCCATGCAGACCGTCCGGGCCGGTGCCCCGCAACAGGTTAATGAGCATGGTCTCTACCAGATCATTCCGGTGATGCGCAATAGCCACTGCCTGGTAGTGTTCCTGCCGGCGGAAAGTCTCGAACCATTCGTACCGCAGTTCCCGGGCTGCCATCTGCACGGAGATCTTCTTGCTGCGGGCGTAGTCAGCAGTGTCGAAATGATGGCGGTGAAATGACACGCCGTAATTTTGTGCCTGTGCAGCTACAAATTCTTCATCTTCATCCGATTCTTTTCCCCTCAGGCCGAAATTGCAATGGGCAATATCAAATGAAAAAGCGCTTTGGCTGAAGAGCCAGGTCATGAGCATAGAGTCCATTCCCCCACTTACTCCAAGCAGGATCCGGTCTCCCGGAAGGCACAGGTTTTCTTCCTGTATATATTTCAGAAAGCGATCAAGCATGATTACCTTTGTCCGGTGAAGTTAAGGCTTTTCATTGTTATATCATGTTGTTGCTTCGTGACCCAGCTGAAAGCGCAGGATACCACGACCACGATCCACATTCTGGAGTCGGATTACCTGGTGGTGGGAGGCGAGCGCAAAAGCTGGATCATCAATGGCGTTTTTCAGCATGAGAACGCTACCATGCGTTGTGACAGCACCTTCCTTGACAGTGAAGCCAATACGCTGGAAGCTTATGGAAATGTATTTGTTCGCCAGGACGACACCATTACCGTGCAGGCAGACCGCTTGTTTTACGATGGCAATACCAGGCTTGCCCGTCTTTTCGATAACATTACGATGAGTGACGGACAGGCCGTACTAACAACGGACTTTCTTACTTACGATATGAACACCCGCGAGGGCACGTATAATAACGGCGGACAAATTGTGAACCAGGACGATACGCTGGTGAGCAAAAGAGGGTATTATTTTGTGGGAACAAAAGATGCTTACTTCCGGGAAAACGCTGTCGTTAACACGCCGGAAGCCGTTATCCTCTCAGATACCCTGCATTATAATACCGGAACCAAGGTGGCCAATTTTTACGGCCCCACCACAATTGAGGGGGAAGACGACTTCATTTATGCCGAAAATGGCACATATAATACCGGTACGGACCAGGCCCAGTTCCAGGAAAACGCCTGGTACAGGAGTGGGAGTCATCTGTTAAAAGGGAATGAGCTATATTATGACCGGCAACAAAACTTTGGCCGGGCGAAGCATGATGTTTATATCATTGATACAGTAGAGAACATTATTCTGCGCGGAGAACTGGGAGAATACAACAAAGCCACTGAAACGGCTTTTGTAACCGATAGCGCGCGCGTGATCATGATCGCCGAGCAGGACAGCAAGCGTGCGGATACCATTTATATGGCCGCGGACACACTCAAGACCCGGCTGCTGCCTGTTCCGGAGATCCGCCGTTGGATTGAGGCTTCCTACCAGCGGGACGTACTCGGAAATGATGTGCCGGTTCCGGATATGCAAATCCCTGTTGCATTGCCTGCCACGGCTCCGGGTGTTGCCGATTCCCTGGCAACGCTGCCGGACTCCCTTGCTGCAGCGCTGCCCGATTCCCTGAAGATGACGTTACCGGACTTGCCAACTTCTCCGGTTCCTGATTCCCTGGCCGCAGATGCCCGGACGGACTCCCTGGTTTCGGAGTCCCGGCATGATTCAGAGACCGATACCATTCCAAAACGGCAGGCCTATGGACTGATAGGCCCTCCACCGTTGAAGCCTTCAGATTATTTGCCCGCGGTGGTTGCCGATTCACTGACCCGGGCGCTGGCGGCGGCAGATTCCCTGAAAACATTGCCTCTCCCGGATAGTACGGGCGATGAGAAAGTGGATTCTGCCCGGGTTCTATTTGCATATAATAATGTCCGGGTTTTTAAATCAGACCTTCAGGCCATTGCCGACTCATTGGTTTATACCTCGCTCGATTCGGTCATGCGTTGCTACCGGACTCCGGTTGTTTGGTCGGAAGACACTCAGATGAGCGCTGAGTTCATGACCATCACACTGCGTAATAAACAAATTGACAAACTTCGGA
>DATCYD010000283.1:0-2200 GCA_036570465.1 Anseongella sp. | reverse complement strand
GAAATAGGGGGCGGATTAATCCGAAAGGAGAAAGGTCTCAACGTTAGCCGGGGTAATTACGTTCGTTCTGGCAACTTCATAGTTTTTCATGAAATTATTGATGATGGCATTCCGAATACCATTATCGTAAAAATACACCTTGCGGCTTTTTCTAAGCTCAGTCCGAACATTCCTGCTTAATGCGGGTAACCGGAAAACGATGTAGGATTTTTCCAGCAGATCGATATAACGTTCTACCGTTTGATTGGCCAACAATCGTATTAATTCACGCTCTTCTCCAGGCTTCGCCACTATTTCCGGGTAGTACTCGTAAATCAGCCGGTGTTCCAAAAGCCGGCTTTCCTCCTGAAATCCATGATGCTCAAATCGCAAATTATTATAAATCGTTTGCCATAAGCAAACCCAGACCGCGCCTGTTTTTCAGCTGGATAGCACCCTGTTCCAGGACCGGCGTTTGCCAGGGGTCATTGCTGATCAGCCAGGGGCCGTCCAGGTCGGCCCAGTCACAGAGGGGAGCAAGCGCTGCAGCCGCCATGACAGCGCAGGATGTCTCGGTCATGCACCCGATCAGTATTTTCAGGTTCAGCGCGCGTGCTTTTTCGATCATCCGGGCTGCCTCATCCAGTCCGGCGCACTTCATCAGCTTGATATTGATGCCGTCGTACACCCCTGCCGCATTTTCGACGTCGGCAAGGCGCTGACAGGCTTCATCGGCAATGATAGGGAGAGGGCTGCCAGCGGTCAGCCAGGCATTTCCATCCAGGTCTTCCTTCGGCATGGGTTGCTCAATGAAAAGCACCTTCCGCTCGCTCAGCCAATGGATCATTTCCAGCGCCAGATCGCGATCTTTCCAACCCTGATTTGCGTCCACACTCAAGGGAACGGAAGTTTCGGAACGAATTATCTCCATGATCTCTTTATCGTGATCGCTGCCCAGCTTTACCTTAATCACCCGGAAAGCATCTGCTTCCCGTACTTTCTTACGGATCATTTCCGGCGTGTCAATTCCAATGGTAAAGGAGGTTGCCGGCATTTCTGCAGGGTTCACGCCGAATAAGCGATAGCAGGGCTCGCCGGTGAGTTTCCCAAGCAGATCGTGCAAGGCGATATCCACCGACGCTTTTGCCGCGGTATTCCCCGGTGCGAGGGTGTCCAGGTATTGTACGATGACTGAAATGTCTTCCCGGTTCCTTGGGGCGTTAAAGGGCTGCAAGTTTACCATGGACAGAAATTGCTGCGCCGTTTCCTGGCTTTCTCCCAGATAGGGTGGCATGGAAGCCTCGCCGAACCCGGTTACTCCATCGTGTTCAATTTCCGTCAGCACCAGCGGCGTGGAAGTCCGCGTATGTCCGGAAATGCCGAAGGCATGCTTTAACTGCAGATCAAATGGCCGGAAACGAAGTTTCATGTCCGAAGATAAACAAAGTGCGCGAGCTGGGGAAGGAGCTTACGGAACCGGAGCTTATTTAGAACGAACTGGTCGCAGAACGGCGAATTCAAACTGATCGATTGATATTTGTTTGAAGGGTTGTATGTTATTCTGCTGGTAGCCCAGTGTCCCCTGCCTTTCATGAAAAAAGGTTCGGAAAATCCGGGATATTGTTGGTTGAATGGCTTAAAATCAACAAAAGCGTAATCGTAACGCTTTTTTATCCATGTTTCAAAGCTGTTCCTGAGCGACCAGCCGATATTCCGTACTGGGTGGCCGACGTTCCCGAACTTCCCAGACAGGGAAGTAAACCCAAGGACGTATGTTTGTGCCCGGTTTTTCTCTGAGTCTGTAAAGAATTTCCCCATCGGCGTCCCTACTGCCTGCAAGCCGGGTCAGCGAATCCAGGAACGGCAGAAATTCGTCCGCATATTCCGGAGAATGGTAATAATGAGCGGACGGGATGTCTTATAGGTTGCCGGAAGATACGAGTAGAAGAACTTCTTTAATTGAATCCTTTTTTCTCGCGAAGGTACCTGATCAGCCTGGCCTTTGCCAGAAAAGTAGCGCCGTCTCCATGACTTTGCTCTCCCAGCATCACGATCCGCGCATCACCGATCGCCTTTCCGATTGGTTCGAGATCGGAGAAATCAGTCGTCTCCGGGTGGATTGTGGCGATGGGTACTGCATGACCTTTCACATACCGGCGCAGAGATGGTTCACCCTGCTGGGCAGAAACAACCCGAACGCATAACAACAGAAAAAAAAAGA
>DATCYD010000282.1:0-2617 GCA_036570465.1 Anseongella sp. | reverse complement strand
GAAAAGTGCCTTCATTATGTCCGCAAAGCAGGGTTTTACCCAACACATCCAGACTCCAGGCTTGTCCGTGCGAACCTGGCACGAATTCAAAGGGCCGGTTATACGCAGCTGCTGTATCGCGGCGAAAAATGCCATGGTTGGTCCCCAGGTATAGCTGGCCATCGAACAAAGCGGCATCATAGACGGAGCCTAACAAACCCGGACCATCCTGATAATAACTGAAATGCTGGTCCAGGGTAATGTAATCGATGCCATTGTCAAGACCCAACCAAAGATTTTGCTGTTGGTCTTCGCAAAGGCTCAGTACGGTGTTGTTTTGAAGGCCATTTTCACGGCTGAAGTGACGCATGATACGGCCATGTTCATCAATGATGATTACTCCATTTTGAATTGTCCCAAAAACATAACCCCTGGAGCTTATAATTCCATTGTTCAGTTGGTAATTTTTCAGAAAACGGCTGGCTTCGGTTTTCCAGGGAATAAAGGAGGTTCCGTCGTACAGGTACAGTCCGTTAGTGGCTGTGCCAATGATCAGGCGGTCCTGGCTGAAGGGAAGAATGGCCAGAATAGGCATCCCGGCAAAGATTTGGCTGCCTTCCCAAAAGTTGAATTCACCATTCTTGAGGATGAATAACCCTTTATTAAGTCCCTGCACAATGATCTGGTCATTTACCTTGAATGAAAAAAGCGTCACATCAGGCGTTTCCAGGTCTTTGACCTCGCCGTTTTCATATAAAAAGATCTTATTGGAAAATGCTTGAAAATAGACTCGTTCTTCATCTATGATGATTTTCCAAATCTCTTCGTTGCTGAAGACATAATCTCCTAACAATTCGCTGAGCGAGGTGTAGGTGAAATTGCCGTACGCATTTTCCTCCCAATAGCCGAATTCCTGGTAGGATCCCGTATAGATTCGCCCGTTGGTATCAATGGCTACCGAACGAACAATAGTGGCGTCGGGCAGTTCCATCAGGGTCCATTGCGAGCCGTCGAATTCCAGCAGGCCCTCGGAATTAGCGACATACAGAATGCCGTTGGGCGCCTGCGCTACGGACCAGTTCTGATTGGCTGCCTTATATTCTCGTTTCGAATAGTTGGTAATAAAGGGCGTAGCGGAGCCGGCGTATGCAGGTCCGCCGGTAGTCCAAAGGAACACAATCAGAAATGTGCCAGCTAAAACTGTCCATCTCTTGCTTAAAGCCATCGCTTTCTTTTAAACCAAAAGTAAATGATCACCGTGATCACCAGCATTGCCCCCAACGTGAAAAAGTACCCGTAATGCCAGCCCAGTTCAGGCATAAAATCAAAATTCATACCGTAGATCCCCACTATAAAAGTCAGGGGCATGAAGAATACCGAAAAAATAGTGAGTACCCGCATAACCTCACCGGTTCGCTGGGAAGTAAACGAGATGTAAATATTGAGCAGATGATTGGATTCATCCACTACCTCGTTATATAGGATGCTAAGGCGAAGTTGAAGATCCACAAGGTCCTGCGCCAGATAGTGTTTCCGGTATTGCTCATTCAGGCGGCGCACTACGTCGTCTGTGAGGGTGACAATCCGGTAACAGACAGAGGCCCTTCTTTTCACTTTATAAATACTTTTCAGAATATCCGGCACCTTTCTCCGGAGGAAGATGGCTGACTCATAAACATCCATCTCTTCGGAAAAGCGTGTGGCGGGTTCCTCATACGTCTTTAACGCTTTATGAACGATATGAAGCAGGATATCGCCTTCCTTCTTCACCTTGCCTGTATCGATGTATTTTTCTTTCAGCTCCCGCAGCAGGGGTTGCTCGGAACGGTGGATCGTGATCAGCAGGCCGTTGTCAAAAAAGATGGCAATCTTACGGGTCGCCTGCTGAATGCTTCCCGCCCCGGACCTGGCATGGCTATCAAGCACCCGGATGATGATAAATATTTTATCTTCAATCTGTTCATACTTCGGAAGATGCTCCGGTTCCAGGCTATCCTGAACAGAGCTGTGTGGGATGCCGTACTTTTCGGCAATCTCTAATAATTCTTCCCGTGCCGGATTGGTTACGTCCAGCCAGGTAAAATCATGCTGTTTTCCGGTAAATTCGTTGATCATAGTAACCGCTTCCGCGTCCTTTCCTGCTAAAATATGCAAAATCAGCGGAAAAAGACACGGAGGCGGGAACTACAACAGTCGATGCTACAACAGTACGCTATTTCAGCGAATGGTAGGTAAATTCGTCATCGGCTTTTTTTCCAGGGATGATCATGCTGACAATCCACCCAACGGCGAAGCATGTAAGCATGCCAATAGCGGCATAAAGGAAAAAGTGAATTTGTGTATAGGTCTGCACCAGCAGCAATACCACAGCGCTGGTAAAGAAGCCGGTAATGATTCCCATCGCATGGATTCGCCGGGTAAAGACTCCTGCCAGGAACATACCGGCAAGCCCGCCTCCAAACAATCCCACTACCTTCAGGTACTGATCCCACATGGACGCGTTCTGCAACAGAGCCATATAAATGGCTGCGCCAATACCGATCACACCAAGCCCCAGGGTGGTGAACCGGGCTACTTTCAAATGCTGCTTATCAGTCGCCTCCGGCTTTAGCCGCTTGTAGAAGTCAGTAGTAATTAC
>DATCYD010000281.1:0-6881 GCA_036570465.1 Anseongella sp. | reverse complement strand
TGACCCAACGGAAAGACGAATCAAACACACCCGGTGAAGGAGCGCCCCGGGGTGCTTTTGCGAAAAAATTCCGGCAGGTAGCCCCCGATGTATTAGGAAAGCAGCGGGCAGATGACATTCTTGCTTTGGCAGCCGGTGCAGGTACTTTCCCCCGGGACGTTATTGAGCAGCAGACGAAGCCGCACCGGCCTGCCGCCCTGGGGATCAGCATCTATCATCCTTATTCATCCGATTTTTCAATGCTGGAACAACCACTGATCGTGCCGGCTACCGTTGAAGCGGATTGGGTAGATATACCTGCCCCTGACTGTAACTTGCCGCACCATCATGATGGAATTTCCTGCAACAAAATTCGCGTGGACGATGCCTACGCCATGGAGAATCCGGTGCATATTATCGGTCTGGGAGCTGTGCCAGCCAACGGTCCCGCAATGGGGTCAACCATAAAATCCAACCCGGATCTTACTTTGGAATCAACCCCGGACTCCAGGTTCATTGGTTTGCGACCAGCTATCCGGGTAACCGAAACATTGCCGCCTGACAGTGTACCTGCCCTTATCTATTTGGGTCGGGTCCGGTGTAGTCGCCAATTCGACCGTTTTATTAGTTTTACTGGAAACGGCGGGGGGTCAGAACTAAAATTCATTCGGGGCGAAGCCTACGTAACCCTGAACAATGACCAGCAGGTTATCAATACGGAATTCGATGTGATCACCGTATATTTTCGTCGTAAAGACATCCGAAAGGAACGGGAAAAGGATGTGTATGCCATTTGGGACTCAAATTGGGAACCCGAAAGGACTGAGCAGGTCTTCGGAATTTATGAAGAAGATACCCGCGGAGAACTGGAATTCAGTGGTTCAGTAAGAACGGAACTGGAACATCCGGGCGGAGAATCGGCGATTACACCCATAGAGTACTCCTACAGCGTGTATAGCCAGGACGAGATCATCCGGCAAATTAACTGGTCAAGAACAAGCTTCTTCTACAATAACCAACGAAATCTGGCAGGCTGCGGCCTTAAAAGCAATTTCACCTGGTACGATTGCCGCCTTCCGGTAGCGTATTCTCTTCCCGCCGGCAACTAACAGGGTTGCGACGCTACACTGGTTTCGAGTTTAGCGTTGCTTCGCAACGGTTTCGGATTGTTGCGGCTATAACGAGTGAATCGGGGGGCGTGGGCGAAGGATGGCAGGCCGGATTTTTGCTGGAGGTGAATAAATATGTGTTATATGATAAATAATATCACTATTTGCGGGATTTTTCTCATGCTGCTTAGCGGGCAGGGGGAGCCGGGGTGTGCTTCCCGACAGGGAATTGAAGGAAGGATTGTTTTTGAAAGCGGTAACCGGATGCCCGGGCCAGGTGTAGTTCACGAACCTGCCAAAGGAGTTAAACGGGAATTATTGGTATATCCATTGTTATCTGCCGCTGAACTGAAAAGTGAAGGGAACGGGTTTTACGGGGAGCCGGCAGAGTCACCTGTGGAAACAGTGACCAGCAGGGAAGATGGCAACTTTCGGGTGCAATTGCCTCCGGGAAAATATTCCCTTCTCGTCCGGGAAAAAGCAAAGTTCTATGCAAATCGTCTTGATGGCGAGGGCAACGTTTTTCCCGTAGAAGTGAAACCCGGAGAAATCCTCCAGGTGGAATTCAAGATCAATTACGAGGCAACCTATTAGTGCTGCTTCAAACATAGGGTCTAGAAACTCCCCGACAATTCCCGAAGAGAGATTTCAGCCAGCTTTGCCTTGTATTTTGCATCGATGTAGCGGTTTTCAGCCAGGAGCAGGTTTTGTTGGGCTTCTCTTAGTTCGAGCTGGGTGATGTTGCCGAGACGGAACATTTCGAGGGTGATGTCGAGGTTTTGTTGGGCTACTTCGCGGTTTTCTTCTTCGAGCTTCATGAGGACTTTGGCGTTTTCGTAGTTGCTGAAGGCGATGGTGAGTGCGGATTCGACGGTTTGAAGGAGCTGTTCGTAGGCTAGTTGCTGGTTATCGACGATGATGCGGGCATTCCGTTCTTGCTTTTTTTGCAGGAAGCCGCTGAAGATGTTCATGCTGGCGGTGATGCCGTAGTTGAGTCCGTACGTTTGGTTGGAGAGGACTTGGCCGGATTCGGCGTCGGATTTTATAAAATTATAGCTGCTGTTCAGGGAGATGGTGGGGTAGCGGTTGGCGCGTATTTCTTTGTATTCGAGTTGGGCGACTTTTTTTTGTGACTGGGCGATGGCTAGCTGCGGGTTGTCTGAAATGATCTTGTTCCGAAGGTCGGAATAGCGCAGGTCCATGTCTATCAGGATGGTGTCGGTGACCAGAAATGGGGTGGAGAGGTCGCGGGAGAGGATTTCGTTGAGACGGGTTTTGGCTGTTTTTACTGCTTCTTGCTGACTGATGAAACTGGAGGTGTCTTCATTGAAATCGACCCGGGAGTTGAGTAGTTCGAGTTTGGAGCCGGTGCCTACAAAATAGCGGTCATTGGCTTGTTCTACGCGGAGACGGGATATTTCGAGGGCTTCGGCGATGGAGTGTAGTTCTTGTTGGAGGCGAACGATGTCGTAATAGGTGGCGATGATGTCGGAAACGGTGTTTAGTACGGTGAGTTGGCCGTTCAGGGTGCCGATGCTTTTGAGTTCCTGGTATTTGTCCAGGCTGGCGAACATGCCGAAGCCGTCGAAGATGGTCCAGTCGAGATTGAGGGCTGCGTTATATGAATTGGATTTGGCGTTTTTTCTGTTTTGTTCGCGGCCGTCAAAGAAGGTGAGATCTGAATTGGTGCTTCGTCCGCTGGCGCCGCCGGTGAGTTCCAGGCTGGGGAAGAGGACGGACTTGGCTATGTCAAGGTTCGTGGTGGCTATTTCTTCTTCGCCAGCGCTGATTTTGATGGAATAATTATTTTCCAAACCGGTGCGGATGGCGTCTTCCAGGGTGAAGAGTTCCTGGGCTGTGGCTCCGGAGAAAATAATACTTGTTCCTATGGTCAGAAGTATTCTTGCTGCTTTTTTCATGTGATGATCAATGGCTTAAGTCACACTTGCCAGTTCCTTGGTTTTTTTTCCGGAAGGTGTTTCGTCTTCTTCGGCGAATGACATGTTGCTGCCTTCTTTTGACCAGTATAAATACATGGCCGGAATGATATACAAGGTTAGTACCAGTGAAAACAGGGTGCCTCCGATGATGACTACGCCCATGCCGATTCGGCTGGTGGCTGCTGCGCCGAGGGCCATGGCAATGGGCAGGGCGCCAATGGCGATGGCGAGACTGGTCATTAAAATGGGGCGCAGCCGGGAAACGGCTCCCTGACGGATGGCATCGGCCTTGGATAATCCTTGTTCCTTGAGCTGGTTGGCGAATTCGACGATCAGGATCCCATTCTTGGTCACGAGTCCGATGAGCATGATGGTTCCGATCTGACTGAAGATGTTCCAGCTTTGCCCGAACAGCCATAGCGACAGGAATGCGCCTGCTACGGCAAGCGGAACGGTCAGGATAATGATAAAGGGGTCCACAAAGCTTTCAAATTGCGCTGCCAGGATCAGGTAGATCAGGATCAGCGCCATGATAAAGGCAAAGAAGGTATTGGATGAACTTTCTGTGTAGTCTCTGGCTTCTCCAGAAAGGGCTGTGGAGAAGGTCTCGTCCAGTACCTTGTCAGCGATTTGGTCCATGGCTTCGATCCCGTTTCCAATCGTATAACCGGGGGCAAGTCCTGCTGAAACAGTGGCGGACATGAAGCGGTTGTAATGATACAGCTGGGGTGGGCTGCTGGTTTCTGACATTTTCACCAGGTTGTCCATCTGGATGATCTGTCCGCGGTTATTGCGGACGAAGAGCGAAGTGAGGTCCAGCGGCTCGTTCCGGTTGGCGTCGGGGAATTGCCCGATCACCGAATATTGCCTGCCATTCATGGTAAAGTAGCCAAACCTTCCGCCGCTAAAGGCAAGTTGGAGGGTTTGGGCAATATCTGCTACCGATACGCCAAGACTATTGGCTTTCGCACGGTCAATGATGACTGACAGTTCGGGTTTGTTGAACTTGAGATCGACATCGGTGATGGTAAAGGTGGGGTCGTGATTGACCTCTTCCATGAATTTGGGGAGGTATTCTTCTAGTTTTTCAAAATTGGGTGCTTGTAATACGTACTGAATGGGCAAGCCACCGCGGCGTCCGACCGAGATTGTCGGTTGCTGGGTGACGAACACCCGGCCCGCTGAATAATTTTTGGTGAGCTGATTGATCTCGGCAGCTACCTCGGCCTGGGAGCGTTCCCGTTCACTTGCCGGCTTCAGCCGAATGAAGCCAAAACCGGTATTGGCGGCTCCTGAGCCTGAGAATCCGGGTGCGGTCACTGTTAGCAGGATGTTTTTTTCAGGAATGGAGTCGTTGATCACCTGGATGAGATTCATCATATAGGCGTCGGTATATTCATAGGAAGCGCCTTCCTGCATTGACATGGACATCCGCAGCGCTCCGCGGTCTTCATAGGGGGCCGTTTCCTTGGGTAGAATGAACCAGAAAAGGATGATCATGCCTAGGCAGGCGAATAGTAATGGAAAAGCCAGCCAGCGCCGGTTCAGGAATCTGTTCAGGGAGGAGGCGTAACCGCTGTTCATCTGTTCGAACAGGGGTTCTGTTTTTTCGTAAAAACGGCTGTGCTTGTGTCCTCTTTTCTTGAGAAGGAAAGCATTCAGCATTGGTGTAAGGGAAAGGGAAACGAAGGCTGAGATCAGCACCGCCGCCGCGATCACCACGCCGAATTCGCGGAATAGCCGGCCAACGAAGCCTTCCAGGAAAATAATGGGAAGAAATACGGCTGCCAGGGTAACCGAGATGGAAATGACGGCGAAAAATATCTCATTGGCTCCGTTTATTGCTGCCTGTATGGGCGATTCTCCTTCTTCGACCTTTTTGAAAATATTCTCGGTGACCACAATGCCATCATCTACTACCAGGCCGGTGGCAAGGACAATGGCCAGCAATGTCAGGATATTGACCGAGAAGCCGAGCAGGTACATGATGAAGAATGTTCCGATCAGCGAAACGGGGATGTCAATCAGCGGCCGGAACGCAATGCTCCAGTCGCGGAAGAAGATGAAAATGATCAGGATTACCAAGACCAGGGCAATCAGAATGGTCTCGGCTACCTCAGTTACCGATTGTTTAATGAAAAGCGTATCGTCGAACGCAATGTTGATCCGGTAATCGGGAGGCAGCTCTTCTTTCAGCTCTTCAAATCGCTTATAGAATTCCTCGGCGATGTTCAGGTAATTGGCTCCCGGTTGGGGAACGATGGCCAGGCCGATCATGGTTTTTCCTGATTCGCGCAGTACCGTTTCCAGGTTCTCGGGTTCCAGGCTTGCTTGCCCCACGTCCCGGAGCCTGATTAGATTCTCGGGGCTGTTGACCAGCACCATGTTATTGAATTCTTCTTCGGTGGTCAGATTGCCGGCAGTTCGTATCAGCAGTTCGGTATTGGCGCCCACCAGCTTACCTGAGGGCAATTCCACGTTCTCACGGTTCAATGCGTTTCGAACGTCAAGTGGAGTAAGCCCATAGGAAGCCAGTTTCCCGGGGTCCAGCCAAAGTCGCATCGCGTACCGCTTTTCTCCCCATACCTGTACGCGGCTAACCCCGGCAATCGTCTGGAGGCGCTGCGCTACGTAATTTTCGGCGTAATCCGATATTTCCAGGTGGGTTCGAGCATCGCTCTGCAGCGTCATGGCAATGATGGAAGAAGCATTGGCATCGGCCTTGGACACGACCGGCAAGCCGTCGATATCATCGGGCAGGTTTCGTACAGCCCGCGATACTTTATCCCGCACATCGTTGGCGGCCCCTTCCAGATCGCGGTTCAGATTGAACTCAATGGTTATGGAACTGGATCCCTGGTTACTTGCCGATGAAATGTTCTTGATTCCCTCGATGCTGTTTATTTCCTTTTCAAGCGGTTCGGTGATCTGCGATTCGATCACTTCGGCATCGGCTCCGGTATAGGTTGTGCGAACCGAAACGATGGGCGGATCAATGGAAGGAAATTCCCTGACCCCCAGAAAGGTATAGCCCAGCACGCCGAACAGGATAATGATCAGGTTCATGACGATGGCCAGCACCGGTCGTTTGATACTCGTGGTTGACAGGCTCATTATTGTATGGTCTTTAATTCCACTGTAACACCGGGAGTCAGTGTCATGATCCCCGTGGTGATTACCGTGTCTCCGGCCTTCAGGCCCGAGGTAATATGTACCAATGAGTCATTCCGGATGCCGGTTTCCACCATGGATTCCTCGGCCACGCCGTTTCGAAATACGTAGGTTTTTTGACCTTGCATGACAGGAATCACTGCTTCTGTCGGAATCAGCAATGCGTTATCGGTTTGTTCGAGCACCAACTCTACCTCGGCAAAAGAACCAGGGATTAGTTTGTCGTCGTCGTTCGGCACCATGGCCTTTAGTTCCAGTGTCCGGGTACCTATATTGATGTTGGCGCTGCGTGCATAGACCTTGCCGGAGAATGTTTTGTCAATTCCCTTTACGGTAAAGTTAATGGTGGCATTGTCAGGGATATTGCCTGCATATTGTTCTGGCGCGGAAAAAACAATCTTTGCAGGATTGTTGTCAACCAGGCTGGTGATCACTGTGGACGGATCTACATAGTCGCCCAGGGAAATTTCCCGAAGGCCTATTTTTCCGCTGAATGGAGCACGGATCTCAGTTTGTTCTATCTGCGCGCGTATGAGTTGTGTCTCGGCTTTCAGTGAATTCACTTCCGCCAGGATAGCGTCGTAATCCTGCTTGCTGACACCGCCTTTTTCCAGGAGCTGACGCTGGCGGTATTCTTTTTCTTCTGCCAGTTTTTGCATGGTCAGCGCTTTGGAGAGCCGGG
>DATCYD010000280.1:0-8476 GCA_036570465.1 Anseongella sp. | reverse complement strand
CGATCCCCAATGTGTGAATGAGCACCGGGAGATCAAGCGCTTCCGCCAGTTTGAAATAAGGTTCCAGGGATGGATCGTTCGGAGGTATTCCGTTGAGCTGTGTTCCGATTTCACCCATACCGCGGAAACGCCCCGAAGTGTACTGCGGCCGGAGCTTTTCCAGGCCGGGGCCCGTCGCTTTCAGAATGAACGGGGCTGCGATGAAGCGTCCGGGACTTGTGGCTGCCCATTTATGGACGGCGGAATAATCGACACCGCTGAGAAACCCTTTGACAATGTTGTAGCGGTCCATGGCCTCCAGCGTTTTTTTCATCAGTTCGGTGGGGTCAACCGTTGCCTGGCCATCCCCTTCACAGGGCTCGGGACGGCAGAGGGCGGGTGTTCCGGCAGGGACCTCGTGAGGGAGCCCCGTGTGCATGTGCATATCAATGATGGGCGGCCGCTGCTGACCAAACAGGGGAACGGGCAGCGGACCTAAAAACAGAAAGAACGGAAGAATTTTACGTAGTCTCATCTTCGTTGATTTTAGTTCATTCGGGTATCCCGTAATATTCGCATACGGCATGGTAATCGTTCAAATCATTGAACGGCCGGTTTTGCCGGGCCTGGGCGCCCCCGGGGACAAGAACATACCGGTAGGGGTCGGACGCGTCGAAACTGCTGTGGAGCCTGATAAAGCCTACTTTAATTTGTTGTATAATATATAAATCATCAAGTGTGTAGTTCAGTTTATATACAAAGCCGCTGGGTGTGTGCTTATAATAGACGATGACCAGCCCGTGATCAAGAATCTCCTGTGTCAGCTTTGGCGTGTTTAGTGATGAGAGCCAAAAGGAGCCTGTTTTCTGAAACTTAACATCAATCCAGTCGGAATAAACGACATTGGCGGTTCCCGGATCGCCTTTGTCGCCTTTCGGACCAGGTGCGCCTTGTTCACCCTGTGGTCCGGCCGGTCCCTGCGGGCCAACGGGGCCTTCTTTTTCGCAAGCAGCAAAGGAAAAAAGTGCCGCCGCCGTCAAAAGTGCCATTAACTTTAATTTTTTCATAATTGTTGAATTTTGCTTGCTCATTTTGCTTTCTCTCCGATGCCAATATTCACCGCAACTTCCAGAATGGCCCGAGCCTGCCCCCCGGAACGTTCCCGGATCCTTTTCTCCAGTAGTTGGACAACCTGATTACGCTGCTCGTCATCCAGGCTGGAAATCATCTCCAAAGCAATCGGATTGCTGCTTGTTACCCAGTTCCACATTTCCCCTCCGGAGCGAAAAGGAAGCGAATGTGCCACCGGAACCACCCGGACATGCAGAAGTCCGGCTTCTTTCATTTTTCGCTCCAGGGTTCCCTCCTCAGATACCTGGAATGGTAACGGGACTATGTCTGGTGGAAATGGGCTAAAGGCTGGTTTTACTTCCCGGACGGCACTCACAAACAAGCCAAGAAATCCGACCTTTCGCACGGGCCCGAAAGTGACCAGGAAAACAGTCCCGCCAGGCCGGGTTACCCTCAGCAATTCACTGAGCCCCTGCCGGAAGTCGGGAAAGAGCATCACCCCAAACTGCGATCCGGCGATATCAAAAGTGTTGTCGTCCAGGTCAAGCTGGTGACCATCCATCACCTGGCCTTTTAGATTGGAGAGCCCCTCTTCCTCTGCACGCGCATTTAACCGCTCTATCATCACCGGAGAGATGTCCACTGCCAGTACGTTTACGCCGAGGCGGGCAGCAGGCAGACTCAGCGCCCCGCTTCCTGATGCGACATCCAAAAATTGCATGCCGGGCTTCAGGCATGCGAGGCGAAGGGCGGTTTTGGCCAAAGCCCAGTTGGCGGTAGGCGTGACATACCGGTCGAAATTAACCGCAATGCCGTCCCAGGCTTCGCGGGTCTTTGATGTTGCAGTAGTGATAATATTGAATTTTTTTGAGATACAATACAAATCTACTGCGGCGCAAAGACTCACCGCATCGGGGTAATTACCCAAATTTTAGGGAAGGCGAAAAATGGGTAATTCTACCCACAGGGAGAATAAATCAGACAAGAAGCATGGAAAGACGAGGGTCACTGAGTTTTATCGACGTTCGGCATCCACTAGTTGATTCCTGAGAGCGAAAGCCGTAGCTTCTACCCGTGACGACACGCCGAGCTTATTAAAAATATTACTGACATGACGGTCCACGGTTCGCTCACTGATGAATAATTCACAGGCAATGCTTTTGTTGGTTTTTCCGGATGCGAGCAGGCGCAATACCTGGAGTTCCCGAAGCGTCAGGCCATGGGTTTCATGATGCTGTTTCTTGTTCAGTAACCGATTGATCCGTTCCAGATCCGGCAAAGCCTGGAGTTGTTCAAAAAGCCATTTCGCCGCCGCGAACTCAGCGTCTGAATTGTCTTTATCATTCAATTTCAGGTAAATAAGTCCTTTCAGTTCCCTGGTATGCGCGGATTCGTAGGGCAGATGGAGCGTGTTCCAAAATATCAATGCTTTTTGCAAATGCTCCAGGGCAGGCTGAACATTTCCTTCCGCAACAAAAACCGCCCCCTGGCAGTAAGCGGATATGGCGTAGAGATAGGGTGCGTCAAATTCGATGGCAATGCCCCCTAATTCCCTGGCGGCTTCCAGCGCTTCTTCGGTTTGTTTCACGGCTACCATAATACGCACGAACGCGGGGAGCAGCTCCGCACGTTTTACCGGATCTTCTGTCTCCCGTAAGGTGTTTCTTATGGAGGTTTCAGCCGCGTCATCCTGCCCCTGTGCCAGGCGAAGCAACGCGAGACCCGGTTGCGGGTTTTTACCCCATTTAGCGGCTTTTCGATAACAGTCTTCCGCGTCATCGAATTCTCCAAGCAGGCGAAGCAGCTCGGCATTCCGGTAAAAGGCTTCTCCGGCGGCCGGCACACCCGGCGGTCGTGTCAGCAGTTCGCAGGCGTCCGTGATTTCCTCCAGGGCTTTATGCCAGTCACCGTGAAACTGAATGATCTCCGCCCTGTGCACCAAACACTGTCCTCTGAAAGGGACGATATCAGGCTGCGCGTCACACCAGCGGGCGAGCGCCGATGTCCACTCGTGTGCTCTGCTCAGATCCCAAACCTTACGACAGGTTTCGATGACGGCACAATAAATGATTCCGCTTGCGACAGGGGAGACTTCTTCGGTTTCTATCGTGATCATCGTTTCATCGAGTAGCTTTATCCCATTGGCCACCTCCCCTTGCCGGATCATTGCCTGTCCCTGCCCCAGTTGTCCGAGCGCGATCAGATCCACATCGCCAAATTGTTCTCCCATTGCCGCAGCCTGCTCAGAAAGTTTCAGCGCTTTGCCGGCATGACCTGCATAGAGCGCCCCTAATGCCGCGGGAACGAGGAGTAATCCTTTCTCTGCACAGTCTGGTCTTTGTTCCCCGCCGAGAAGCCTTTCCCCTCTGGAGAACCACCCACCGCCCCTTGCCTTTTCTCCTGCGTTCATGAGCATCAGCCCTAGCCAAAAAGCACAACGCACCGCCTGTTCTGTTTTTTTTCGGTCCAGATAGCCTTGATGGGCCCGTTCAAGAATCTGAAAACTTTCAGCATCCCTGCCAGTCAGGTAAGCAGCCAGTGCAAGTGTTTCCAGGTCTTTAGGTTCCAGCGCTTGTTCCTGGCCGGCTTTCAAAAGCTGTGCGTACGTCTCCGACCAATTTTCATGTATTTGCATTCATGTATCAATATACGCAATAATTTTTTAGGGAGGAGCCTATCCGAAAGTAGCATAAGCCATGGAGAATTTGCATTAAACTTCCATGTTTTGTAATATTATCACCTCTAAATCAATACTAATGACTTTCAAAAACGATCGAAGGAGATTTCTGAAGCAACTGGGCGGGGCATCGGCCCTGGTAGCCACCGGTTCCGTGAGCAATGTGGCCTGTACTACGCGCCGGGAGGTGCTGACCTCTACCGCGAAAACCACTTCGCAAGAAAAAGTACGCATCGCTTGCATTGGTATGGGGATCATGGGCTTTGGTGACCTTGCTACGGCCGTGAAGGTTCCGGGCATCGAACTTATTGGCGTTTGTGACCTATACGACGGGCATCTGGAGCATGCCAGGGAAGTGTACGGACAAAAAATATTTACCACCCGCGATTATAAACAGATCCTGGATCGGAAGGATGTAGATGCGGTCATCGTTGCTGTTCCGGACCATTGGCACGATCATATTGCCATTGATGCCTTGCAGGCTGGCAAACACGTGTACTGTGAAAAGCCCATGGTGCAACACCTGGACGAGGGGCATGCCGTTATTGATGCGGCAAAGACATCCGGAAAAGTATTCCAGGTGGGTAGTCAACGTGTCAGCAGCGTTGCATTCGCAAGGGCGCAGGAGTTATTCCGCCAGGGCGATATCGGCGATATCAACGTGATAGAAGGATTTTATGACCGGCATAATGCCCTGGGCGCCTGGCAATATTCTATTCCGCCGGATGCGTCCCCGGAAACGGTTGACTGGCAACGATACGTGGGCGATGCCCCCGCTCATGCCTATGACGCCAAACGCTTTTTTCGCTGGAGGAATTACCGGGATTATGGCACAGGCGTAGCCGGCGATTTGTTCGTTCACCTAATTTCAGGGTACCATTTTATAACCGGTGCGAAGGGGCCGAAGCGCATCATTGCCACCGGCGATCTCAGCTATTGGGAAGATGGCCGGGATGTACCGGATATCATGACGGCTATTATGGAGTATCCCAAAACCGATAAGCATGCGGCTTTCCAGGTACAGCTCCGGGTGAATTTTGCCGATGGTTCCGGCGGTGGCCAGCGCACCCGGATCGTGGGAACTGAAGGGGTGATCAATCTTGGTTGGAATGATTTTGTTTTGAAGAAACACCTGCTCCCTGAAGCCCCGGGCTATGGAGGATGGGATTTGTACGGTACCTTTCCCGAAGACGTCAAGAAATCCTTTGTGGCCAGGTACGATAAGGAATACCCTCCTGAAACCCGGAAGGTAACCCAGCCGGAAGATATTCAGTTTGCAGCTCCCGAGGGCTACGATGACCGTTATGACCATTCTGTGAATTTCTTTGAAGCGATCCGTACCGGGAAACCGGTTGTCGAGGATGCAGTATTCGGTCTTCGTGCTGCTGGTCCGGCCCTTGCCTGCAATGAAAGCTATTTCAATAACCGGGTGGTCCATTGGGACGCGGAGAATATGAAAGAAACGAAAGGCTGATCGCAGGGCAAGTCACTCCGAATCGATCAGGAGATTGCAGCCCCGGATATCGCTGTTGTCGAAACGGCCCAGGATCTCGAATTCCCCGCCGGGATGGACTTTTCCCAGATCATCGGTGGCGATAAAGGAACAGGAATGGATATTGGCCAGGTCAATAATATTGATACCGCCCGTACGTCCCTGCGGCTCAAAGGCAAATGGATCATTCAGTTCCCGGGTAAGTACCTGCATCCAGGGGGGACAGGAGAAACGCCCCCCTCCCTGCGAATACGCCTGGGAGAGTAATTCCGTCATGCCATATTCTGAATGAATGGATGTGACACCGAGCCGTTTCATTAGTATTTCGTGTAATTCTTCCCGGACCATTTCCCTTCGCCTTCCCTTCATGCCGCCGGTTTCCATCACGAGCGTGTGCGTGAGGCGAAGCTGGTGTTTTTCAGCCAGGTCCAGCAGTGCGTGGGATACACCGATCAGAAGGGTTGGCTGTTGTTTCTGTTCAAATTCTTCAAGCACCTGCAGTAACCGGTCGTGATCGTGCAGAAAGAATCCGCTTTCGGCGTGCCCGCTGAGCGAGATCAACTCCCGGACCATGAATACAAGGGATGACCCGGAGCGTTCCAGGTAACCGGGAAGCAGAGCCAGTATCCGGTACTTCCGGACATCTCCGTAGAAATGGCCGAATCCGTTCAGAAAACTCTTCCGGTAAAGATCCAGGTCTGAGACAAAGTGACTGCTGGTAGCGCTGCCCGTTGTTCCTGAACTGGTAAAGATCATTTCTTCTTTCCCGTCTCCGGTAACCACCCGGTGCGTCTTGAAAAAGCTGATAGGAAGGAATGGGATCGCCTCCGGTTCGTGGATCTTTTCCGGATCAATGCCCAGTAGCCGGACGAATTCCCGGTAGGTGGGGTTGGCCCCGGCCTGGTAGCGGAATACCTCCAGGGTTTTTCTTCGGAATTCTTCCCGGTCGCTAATTTTGAAAATGGATGTCGGAGTCACGATGCTTCAAAAGTAACAATTATTATGGCGGCATGGACCCATCGAAGGATCGCTCCTCCGGTTTTGAAGCACCCCGCCTAAACGCCCCCTTGTTCCCGGGTCAGTTTTGAAGCGTCCTGTCTGAGCGACTTTGGATGTTGGGCGAGGGCGCCAGCCCTCGGGGCCCCAACATCAGCTTTAGCGAAGACAGGACGCTTCAAAACCCTCGGGGCCCGACAAAGGCGACCGTTGAGACGTTGTTGTCGGCGGGAAGGCTCCAATAAAGGTCCCGAAAAAAACTCTGAACAAATCTTCTTGTTGTTGATATATTTGGGTTTTAAATTTTGAATATGAAAAAAGCATTGGTTTGCGGAGCAGGAGGGTTTATCGGCGGGCATCTTATTAATCGGTTGAAAGCAGAAGGTTATTGGGTGGCCGGCGTTGACATAAAAGAGCACGAATTTGGAAATACCGGGGCGGACAAATTCGTTAAAGGAGATTTGCGCGATCCCCGTGTATGCGCGGAGGTAGTTTCGGATGATCTGGATGAGATCTATCAGCTGGCAGCGGATATGGGAGGGGCTGGATTTGTGTTTACGGGAGATAACGATGCTGACATTATGCATAATTCGGCATTATGTAATCTGAATGTCCTCGAAGAAGCCAAACGAAAAGGGGTAAAACGTATTTTTTATTCGTCTTCTGCATGCATGTACCCTGAGTACAATCAGTTGGACCCGGATAATCCGACGTGCTCGGAAGATTCCGCATATCCGGCCGCACCGGACAGTGAATATGGCTGGGAGAAATTGTTTAGCGAACGTCTTTACCTGTCTTATCAAAAAAATCATGGTATTGAAGTCCGGATTGCACGGTTTCACAATATTTTCGGTCCACTGGGAACATGGGACGGCGGCCGGGAAAAGGCGCCTGCCGCGATTTGCAGAAAAGTGGCCTTGGCGAAAGATCATGATGTGATTGAAATATGGGGCGATGGTAAACAGACCAGATCCTTTCTCATTATTGATGAATGCGTTGAAGGAGTAAGGAGACTGATGCAGTCTGATTTCAGTGAACCGGTGAACATCGGATCCGAAGAAATGATTTCCATCAATGATTTCACGGAGATGGTGATCGCGGTTTCGGGAAAACAATTGTCCGTTAAGCATATTTCCGGGCCTGTGGGCGTACGGGGCCGGAACTCAGACAACCGGTTGATCCGGGAAAAATTAGGATGGGCGCCCTCAAAACCTTTACGGGAAGGGGTCGGGGAAACCTACCGGTGGATTGAAGGACAAATAAAGGTCCGGGAGGAGTCGCGGTAAACGGCGGACATGTTACGATCGGTTCTCAACGCCTTGATCGTTGGTAGAAGAGCCGCATTTCGTAACCTGCCCACCCGGCGAAGCCGGCGGCAAGCCCGCCGGTAAAGGCGGTTATGAGAATAAGCACCACAGAAGAGCCGGCATGGAGCAAATCCGACACGCGTTCGGTAAGTAATCCTCCGGAACGAAAATGGATCAGCAGACTCGCGCACAGCCAGATCAGGAAGATCGCCAGAAAGCTTAAGTTAAACGCCCGGGCGGCAGTGGGCGCCAGCCATATACATCCGGCGAAGGGGACAAGCATAATGACCCACCAGGGCAACCATAGCTGAAGTAGCAAACCGACGACCAGTATCAGGGAGAATAGTTTCATTGAAGTTCCAGTTTGGAGACAATGCCGGGATTGGTTTCGTCGGGGGATAAGAGAAACACGAGCTCATTCAGCCGGCCTTGCTGCCAGGTCCCGATCATATTATCGTACCAGGGGCTGCCGGGATTGCCCGACTGCCCTCCCGGATAAATTCCGTAAGCTTTGATCGTGTCACCCATCTCTACCACCATTCGCCAGGACGGTCCGTTGTGATCGTTGAGAGCATTAATAGTGCCTTTACCACCTCCCATAAAAAGCACCGGGGACCCGAGAGCGTCTTGTCCGAGAAGATGAGGCACATGAGTGCCCTTAACCTGACCCCATTGCCATTTTTTGCCGGAGGGGCCGTAGGTTTGACGGAGCGAATCAAGCGCACGGCTAAAACTGGCGGCCACGACCTGATTCAGGGTTTCCTGTGCCGGGGTGTTTACATTGTCGTACCAGGGAGCGTCTTTTTCCATTTTCAACAAGCGGACGGTCCGGTCATCGGCAGGGTGGCGCATGGGCCGGGTTTCATGCTCGGGGAATTCGTCGTCCCAAATAGCCTGCTTCAGGAAGTCCCACCATACTTCAAAGACTGAAGGTGCGATCAACTCCGCTGAATT
>DATCYD010000279.1:0-3120 GCA_036570465.1 Anseongella sp. | reverse complement strand
CTTCCGGAGGCGTAAAATGGTTGCTTAACACAGACATTCGCTTGAATCGTTCAGCTTCTGCATCGTGATCGTGCAGCATCATATTCACTGGATTCTGAATGGCGCCGACAGACGAAGGGTCGTTAATGGATTCTCCGCGGTTTTTCATTTTTGCCAGTTTCCGGATAAAGGGGAAGAGGATAAGTTCTTCCTTTTTCATATGACGGGTGAGTTCGCTGGCAGATTCATGAAAGATTGCCTCTATTTCATGAAGCTCCGGATGCGCGTTTCCATGAACTGTCTTTATTTTTTCCAGATACCGGTTAATCAACGGCAGGTTTTCGTTTACGTACCGGTGATGGGTTTGTTCGATGTAATCGGCCAGGCGGTCCAGCGACCAGGACCTGAAGTTCTGGTTAGATTCGGATGATAATCCATTTTCTTCCGGGGTGGTTGATCTTTCAGGGATGCCTTCCAGTTCAGCTTTTAACAGATCAAGAGATAATTGTTGCTCCCGGCATACCTGGTCAAGCGTCTTCCTGCCATTGCAGCAAAAATCAATCCCATACTTTTCAAATATATTCGCTGCATCAGGGTGGTCCAGTACCATCTGACCCACCTGCTTTTCAGAATTTACTTTCATGATTTCCTTCATTTGCATGGGCAAATGTAAAGAAAAAATTCAATAAAAGATAAAAAGGTCTTAAATTATTTTTTCCAGAGACCACGCTTATTTTTCCTGGCTTCCTTTTCCAGGCGGCGAAGCTGGTCATGGTATTTTAGGTTCGGAGGAAAGGAGACTACCCTGGCATAGCCTTGTTCAATAAGGTCCGCATTAATGAAAAGGTTGTCATTCAGCCAGACATAGGCCAGCAATCGTCCGTACTGGTCGCGTTCTTCCTGGTCGAATTCCAGTCTTACATCCTTTGATTCAATTCGCTTTTTCAGGTATTCCCGAGCTTCGACGCCATAATAAAAATTACGTTGTTTGTAGGAGTGAGGCGTTTCCGGGGCATCGATACCGATCAGCCGGACTTTTTCGCCGTCTTCCAGGTAGAATGTGTCTCCATCAATTACTTCCCGGACATGATACAGTCTGGCGGTTGTTTCCTGATTGACGTCTTCGGAACGGGAAGGGGCCATGGAACAACTTACGGGAGCCATTAATATACTCAGAAGTAAAATGGAAAGAATTGTACGTCGCATATGAGAGGTGGATACGTCATTAGCTGGTGAAAATACTTTCTTTTTTTAACTTTTCCTGTAATTCCAGGATGCCTCCGATCAGGGCTTCAGGACGGGGCGGGCACCCCTGCACATAAATATCCACGGGAATGATCCGGTCCACGCCTTTAACCACATGGTAACCATGTTCCCAATAGGGGCCGCCGCAATTGGAGCAGGAACCCATTGATATGACATACCTTGGCTCAGGCATTTGCTCATAAAGGCGGCGGATCCGTTCAGCCATTTTAAAAGTAACTGTTCCCGCAACGATCATGACATCCGATTGACGTGGCGATGGCCGCGGAAATACGCCAAAGCGATCCAGGTCATAATTGCTGGCATAGGAGCCCATCATTTCAATGGCACAACAGGCAAGGCCAAACCCCATTGGCCACAGCGATGAAAGCCTTGCCCAGTTCAGCAAGTCGTCCAGCTTGGTTACCACCACGCCGGTGGCCTCTACTTTTTGGATCAGTGGCGATTCCATTAATCTTTTTTCTTTAATATCTCATCGTTTCCGTCTTTGGCGGAGTTTCCGGTTTCTGGTTTGGAACGGGCGGCGCCTGGTTTGAAACGGGCGCCGCCTGGTTTGAATGCGGGTTTGCCGCCTGGTTTGAATGCGGGTTTGGCGGCTGCTGTCGGGGTGGTTGCTGCCGGGGCGGGAGCAGGTTCGGGCAGGTGGAACTCCCGGACGACGAACCGTTCGGCATTAATGGCTGCATACGAGGAAGCAGGTACCTGGGTGTTTGTGACAGGGATCAGCGGTTTGGACCGGATCCAGGCCAGGTCACCTTTCATCCAAACATAAATCAGTCCCACCAGAAGTACACAAACGAAAACAATCATTTCACCAAACGAAAACCAGCCCCATACCGGGACCTGGGTCATGATGGCATCCTGCGCAAATACCGCTGACCAGGGAAACAGGAAAACAATTTCTACATCAAACAACAGGAATATAAGGGCTATGACGTAAAAATGGTTATTAAACTGAATGCGGGCGCCACCTTCGGGTTCTTCGCCACACTCGTATGTGCTGAGTTTTCCGGGAGACGGATTGCTTTTGGAAAGCAGATAGCTGATCCCGTAAGCGCTCATGACAAATAAGGTGCCCAGGATCATGAATATTCCGATTTTCCCAAATTCCGAAAGCTGATCAACCGTTGATTCCATTTAGCGCAAATATACAGACTGTCCGGGTGTTAACAAGTCTTATCATGGTGAAAAACAGTGGATTTTGAAATAAGTTTTGCATTTTTGCACACTAAAAGGATTCTTTACCCAGTTAAGAAATTGAATGAGAGCCTGCTTTATCTTGTGTTTGCTGTTTTTCTTTGTTCACGCCGCCCGTGCTCAGGAGGCGTCTGCTGATTCCCATCGGACCACCCGGGATACCGGTATTGAAGACAAGGAGGAAACCGGGCAACGAGGTGTTGCATCTTATTATGGAAAGCGCTTTCACGGCAGAAGAACGGCAAGTGGAGAAGTATTCGATAAGGAAAAGATGACTGCCGCACATCGCTCGCTTCCATTTGGCACCATGGTGAAAGTTACCCGGGAAGATAATGGGGCTTTTGTTTATGTACGAATTAACGACCGGGGGCCATTTACCAGAAATCGGTTGATTGATCTTTCCAGGAAAGCAGCCGAAGAGCTGGGTATTATCCGGCGAGGGCATCAACATGTGATTGTGGAAGTGGTGGAGGAAGGGTTGTTGGAGGGATGGCCGGAGATACAGGGCTGGCAAGAGGTAAGTAGCCAACTTGCTTTTTTATGTGCGCCGCCCCTGGATGTACCCGCATCCGCGAGTAGTGTATCACCTGTATTGGTCAGGAAGGCCATAATGATTGACCTGCCTGTTAAGAATTTGCCTGAAAATTTTTTAAAGAAATTGCTACAGGGATTGTTCCCTGA
>DATCYD010000278.1:0-6691 GCA_036570465.1 Anseongella sp. | reverse complement strand
GATCACAATCAGTCTGGAAAAGGTCCGTCGGGCCTTTACCGAAACGCGTTTGGCAATGAATAATTCGAAATTCACTATTATTTATGCAAATTGGCCGCTGCAAGTTTATGAAAAATTATGGTGTCGTTATTAACCCTTGATCATATTCACGTGTTTCATTCCGGAGGCGAAGTGCTGAAGGATATTTCGCTTCGCGTGGCCGAAGGCGAACATTGGGCCATCACCGGTAGCAGCGGTTCGGGCAAAACGACGTTGCTGGATACCACTGCTGGCAAGCATGGTGTCAGAGGGGGAACCGTCCGTCATCATTATTATGAACGTTACCTGCAGATGCACCCGGTAAGTGACCCCCATTTTACTTACAGGAATCTCCTGGCGGAAGTATCGCATCAGCATCATTTCAGGAATCGTTCGAATATGACGGAGTTCTATTACCAGCAGCGTTTCAACAGCGCCGATGTGGGGGAGGCCGTTTCGGTTCGCGATTACCTGATGGGTGAAGGAGCATTTTCGGATAAGATATGGGATGTTGTCCGGGACCTTCAACTGGAGCATTTGCTTGACCGTTCGCTAATCATGCTTTCCAATGGGGAGACCCGCCGCCTGATGTTTGCTTCAGCATTGGTAAAAGAACCTCGTTTGTTACTGCTGGATGCTCCCTTTACAGGGTTGGATGTGGCCACACGTCCGTATTTTCATCAGTTAATTAATGGTTTGGCGTTGTCCGGGATTACCATTATCATGGCAACTACTGAAAATGAAATACCAGCTTGCGTGACCCATGTAGCCCGTCTGGAATCGGGAATCTTAACCGGGACCTGGGATCGGGAAGAATTTGAAAGATACCGGGATGCGGAAAGGGTGAATGCTCAGCAATACAGGCCATTAGCGCCAGAACCATTGCTCGCCAGCTTGTTTCAGGGCCCTGCTCCGGAGCCTTTTGAACTGGCGGTCCGGATGCGTGATGTTTCGGTACGCTATGGCGACACACAGGTACTGGACAAGATCAACTGGACGGTGAAGCACGGAGAACGCTGGGTGCTTTCCGGCCCCAATGGCGCTGGGAAAAGCACGTTGTTGAGCCTTATCAACGCGGATAATCCGCAGGCGTATGCCAATGACCTGTTGCTTTTTGACCGGCAGCGGGGGAGCGGAGAAAGTATCTGGGATATCAAAAAGAAGATTGGTTATGTTTCGCCGGAACTGCACCAGTATTTCCGGACGGCAGATACCTGTCTTCAGGTGGTTTTATCCGGTTTTTTTGACACACTTGGATTGATCAGGAAGGTGAGCCCCGGACAACAGCAGCAGGCACGTTCATGGCTGAAGCTTCTGGGTCTGGAAGCGGCAGAAAACCAGGCTTTCCGAAGTAGTT
This sequence comes from Anseongella sp., assembly GCA_036570465.1. Taxonomy (GTDB): domain Bacteria; phylum Bacteroidota; class Bacteroidia; order Sphingobacteriales; family Sphingobacteriaceae; genus Anseongella. Next base: position 5,316 of record DATCYD010000278.1, on the reverse strand, counting down.
CTTTGAGCGTGCAACGCATGACGCTCATTGCCAGGGCTCTTATAAAGCGTCCCGCTCTGTTGATTCTTGACGAACCCTGTCAGGGAATGGATGACAAACAGGTGCAAACCATCCGGAACCTTTTGGACGCTGTATGCGGTATGACAGTAATTTACGTCAGTCATTATTCAGAAGAGATTCCCGTTTCAGTGGACCTGTTGCTGAAGCTGGAGAAGGGGAAAGTGGTATATAGCGGGGCCCGGGAAGGGGTACTCTGAAGATTCCCAGCGATGAGGCATTCTGAAGCAGCTTTCTGCTGAAAGACAAATGACTTCCGGGTGGGTGGAAGACCTGTTTTTATTTCTCCGGAAAAAGCCCTAACTTGCTGTTGACAAATCAGTTCCGGTATGAAATCCTTTGACGAAAAGCACATCAAGAATGTCGTTTTGATCGGTGCGTCCAAAACCGGCAAAACTTCCCTGGCGGAAGACATGTTGTTTGAAGCGGGAATTATTAACAGAAGAGGCTCTGTCGAGGAAAAGAATACGGTTTCCGATTATCATGAAATTGAACATGAACGGGAAGGATCGGTGTACGCGACCTTACTGCATACCGAATGGCGCAATTACAAGATCAACATAATCGATACTCCGGGACTGGATGATTTTATAGGGGAAGTGGTTTCTTCCATCCGCGTGGCTGATACAGTTGTTATGTTGCTGAATGCGCAACATGGGGTGGAAGTGGGTACCGAATTGATATGGGATTATGTGGACCGCCATAAAAAACCGACGCTGCTGGCTGTGAATCAGCTGGACAGCGATAAGGCCCGGTTCAATCAGACGGTGGATCAGGCCCGGATATTTTTCGGCAACGCTGTGACCATTATGCAATATCCGCTGAATCAGGGCCCTGATTTCGATAGCATCATCGATCTGCTGAAAATGACCATGTATCAGTTCCCTCCATCCGGCGGGAAACCCAAAAAACTACCCATTCCTGCTGAAGAAAAAGAACGGGCAGAACAGTTGCACAACGAACTGGTCGAAAAGGCTGCGGAGAACGATGAGGGACTGATTGAGACGTACTTTGAAAAGGGCAGTCTGGATGAAGACGAGCTCCGCGAAGGGTTAAAGATCGGGATGATGAAACACGACGTCTTCCCGGTTTTTTGTTTAAGCACCCGCCGGAACATGGGTAGTGGCCGCCTGATGGGTTTTATTGACAATGTGGCGCCTTCTGCTTCGGATATGCCCGCTGAACTGGCTGGAGGAAAAGAGGTGATCTGTGATCCGGCCGGAGCTGTTCGGTTATTCACTTTCAAAACCCTGGTAGAGCCGCACCTGGGCCGCCTTGTTTTCTTTAAAGTGCTTTCAGGGGAGGTGTGTAGCGGTATGGAACTGACAAATGATCAGACTGGCGCTACCGAACGGATCAGTCAGCTGTTCATGGCCGATGGCAAGCAGCGGCATCCGGTGGACCGGTTACAGGCAGGGGACATTGGTTGCACCCTGAAATTAAAGAATACACAGGCAAACCAGACGTTGAACGGAAAGGGAGTTTCGGACGGAATTGAGCCTATCCGGTTTCCCGTTCCCAAAGTGCGCATCGCAGTAGAGGCCAGCAATAAACAAGACGATGAAAAGCTCGGCGAAGTGCTGGCTGAGCTTCATGCCGAAGACCCCACACTGGAAGTGGAGTATAATAAGGAGCTGAAACAGGTAATCCTTCATGGTCAGGGAGATTTACACCTGACACTTGCCAAATGGCGGCTGGAAAATATTTATCATGTGAAGGTTGATTTCCAGCCTGCCAGAATTCCTTACCGGGAGACTATCCGGCGCCCGGCGGAAGCTTCCTATCGTCATAAAAAACAATCGGGTGGAGCTGGTCAGTTCGGAGAAGTTTCGATCAAGATTGAACCCTGGTACGAAGGTATGCCTCCGTTCAAAGAGCATCCTGTACGTGGAACAGAGGAGGTGAATCTTCCCTGGGGCGGAAAGCTGGTATTTAATAATTGCATTGTCGGCGGCGCTATCGATGTTCGTTTTCTGCCTTCCATCCAAAAAGGCATCATGGAGAAAATGAGTGACGGACCGCTGACCGGTTCCTTTGTACGCGATATCCGGGTAAGTGTTTATGACGGAAAAATGCATCCGGTTGACAGCAATGATATTTCCTTTAAGATCGCTGGCATGATGGCATTTAAGGACGCTTTCCACCAGGCCCAACCACAATTGCTGGAGCCTGTATGCGATCTGGAAGCGGTGACACCCGAGGATATGATGGGGGAAATTATGACTGAACTTCAAACCCATCGCAGCATCATCACCGGTATGGAAAGCGACTCGGGCAGGCAGGTGATCAAGGCCCGGACGCCACAGGCTGAGCTTGATCAGCTATATGCATCCTTGCGGAATGTCAGCCACGGAAAGGCGAAGATCAACGTTCAATTTGCAGAATATGCGCCGGTTCCTTCCGATATTCAAAAGAAATTGAGTGAAAGGTACGAAACAGAGAGTGCCAGGTAAACGCTCCATTATTTTTGCGCTTTTTTCTTCCTGATTTCTTTTAATTTCCAGCGTTTAAAAACTATTTTGTTAGAGTATCTCTTTAAGTGATATTCTTTGGGTTCGCCTATCAGGAACCCGTATGGCTGGCTTCCCGGGTTGGCCTCCAGAATCACTTTCAGTACCGCGGTGAAAGGGAGGGCCAGGATCAGGCCGGCAAGCCCGAACAACAAACCGCCCAGCAATAATGAGATGATGGCCATCAGGGGGTTGATTGATACTTTTCCACCGACAATATTGGGAGTAATGAAATTTCCTTCCAGAAACTGAACTACCTGGAACCAGCCGATAACGCCCAGCGCATACCAGGCACTGTCTTTGGTGGCCAGGGCGAACAGGGCCGGAAGGAGTGAGCCAATGGCAATACCGATATAGGGAATCAGCAGCAGCAGCGAGGCCAGCGTTCCGAAGAACCAGGCATATTGAATGCCAAGCAGGTAAAGGCCGCCGGTATTGAGAACGGCAACAATGGCCATGACGGTGACCAGACCCAGCAAATAGTTCTGAACGACGCCATAAATGGTATTCAGTGTTTCATGAATCTTTTGCTTAGGGGTGGAGGCAAATGCCCGGAAAAAGAATTCCCGGAAGAAATCGCGGTAGTAAAGCAGGAAAAAGACATACAAAGGAACCAGAATAATGCTCGCCAGAATGCTTCCGGCCGATCCGAAGGCGCGGGTCACATACGCTGTACCCTTGGAAAGGATAGAACTCGACTGATCTTTCATCCGAAGCCACATATCCCCCGGTTCTATTCCAAATGTACTGGTGATCCATTTTTGGATGGTATCCACAATAAGGATGATCTTGTCATGCAGATCAAAATCAGTATGGCCTATAATGATGACCTGGTAAACAATAAAATAGATCAGCCCGGCGATGACAACAATGGCGATAATGACTGAAATTATGGCGGCCGCCGCTTTGGGTAACCGCCAGTTTTCCAGCCTTCTGGCAATTGGAAAAAGTGAAATGGCTATCAGGATGGAAAATAGCAGCGGGACCACTACGCTTTGCAAGTAATACAGGATAACCACTATCAGCACCAGGCAAAATAAACTTGCTGCCAACTCTACCGAACGCGATTTTTCTCTCATGTTTACTTGTTTACAAAGACCCGGTTATATGGGTAAATATAACTATTTTTGCATTGCAAATCCGTACTACAATTTTCCCCATGCAGAAAAATGCAACTGAAGCCGAAAATTTCAGGCCGCTGCCAAAGCGACATTTGTACCGTGTCTTTGTCAGTGCTTTGTTCTTTCTTTCCGGCGCCTGCTTCTCCAGCTGGGCTTCCCGGATCCCAACCATTCAGCAAGAAATGGATCTGAGCGAAGCCGGTCTTGGAGCAGTATTGCTGGCATTGCCTGTGGGTTTGATGGTATCATTGCCTGTTTCAGGCTGGCTTGTAGCAAGGTTAGGTAGCCGGAGGGTTGTCATTGGCGCGGCACTGTTATACAGTACGTTACTGGTGGGCATTGGCCTGGCTGAAAGTCGTCTGATGCTGATCGCAGCGCTGTTCTTGTTCGGTTTTGCCGGCAATATGATGAACATTGCCGTGAATACCCAGGCGGTAGGGGTGGAAGCCATGTACCGGCGGACGGTCATGGCCTCTTTTCACGGACTTTGGAGTGTGGCCGGGTTTGCCGGTGCAGCCGTTGGTACCCTGATGATCGCCAATAACATAGCTCCGACCCGTCATTTTCTGTTTATTATGGCCGTTTGCTGGCTGATCGTGGCCATTGGTTTTCGCTATGCCGTGCGGGAAGATGCCGGTCAACATGAAAGACGACCCGTATTTGTGCTCCCCGATAAATCGATCATCTACCTGGGGATCATTGCTTTTTGCTCAATGATCTGCGAAGGAACCATGTTTGACTGGAGTGGGGTGTATTTCAAAAAAATAGTCCTTGCGGAAAAAGCCCTGATCGGAGCCGGGTACATGGCCTTTATGTTCACCATGGCCGGAACACGTTTCGTAGCCGATTGGTTTTCTACCCGCTTCGGTTTAGATCGTATTCTTCAGGCGAGCGGTATGTTTACTTGTTGCGGCTTGCTACTGGCGGTGTTGTTTCCTAATCCTGTACCGGCTATTGCAGGGTTCTTCCTGGTAGGGATGGGGGTATCCTCAGTGGTACCATTGGTTTACAGTGAAGCGGGAAAATCCAGGACCATGTCACCCGGTGTGGCGCTGGCTGCAGTTTCAACAATTGGTTACCTGGGCTTTTTACTGGGACCGCCGTTGATCGGCTTTGTTGCGGAAATGAGCAGTCTGAGGATATCCTTCCTGTTAATTGCCATGATGGGGCTGACGATTACCGTCATGGGTTGGCTCAGGCAGCAAAAAAATCGTAAATTGCTGGTGAAATCAAAATAATTTCATTTATGAATTGTCCTTCCTGTAACGAAACGCTTTTGATGACCGATAAGAACGGCGTCGAAGTTGATTATTGTCCAAAATGCCGGGGCATCTGGCTGGACCGGGGTGAACTCGATAAGATCCTGGAACGATCAGCTGACCATTACTCCAAAAAGGAGAATTATGTGTCGGACTCTACGAGATACGATGATGATCGCCAGGGACACCGCCCCTATAAGAAAAAGAAAAAATCATTTCTGGACGATTTTTTTGATTTCTGACCGAATGCGATCTCCTGCAGTTTGTCGTTTATTGATGGTTCTTTTGTGCGCTTTTCTTACTGGCTCCGGACAGGCTCAAAACAGGTATGTTCATCTGCTGGCTGGCACCTATACATCCGGTGCCAGT
>DATCYD010000277.1:0-5411 GCA_036570465.1 Anseongella sp. | reverse complement strand
AGCGATACGGCCACGTTGGCCTCGCCTCCACCGTAGGAGGCCTCAAATTGCTGTGCCTGCTGAAAGCGCAGGTAACCGGGAGCGGCAAGACGAAGCATAACTTCGCCAAATGTTACAATCGTATTCATTGATGTCTTCTATATCTTTGATTTAAAGCTTATCAGGGTAAAAAGCGAAAATACGTTTTTGCGTTATAGTAACAAATATCCTGTACCATTTTCCCCAACCATTTGGTATCGTTGGGGAGCTCACCGTTTTCCACATCTCTTCCAATCAGGTTACACAGAATACGGCGGAAATAGTCGTGGCGGGGAAAGGAAAGGAAGCTACGGGAGTCGGTGAGCATGCCGATAAACCGGCTTAGCAATCCGATATTCGACAAGGTATTGATCTGTTTTTCCATTCCGTCTTTCTGATCCAGGTACCACCAGCCTGAACCGAACTGCATTTTGCCGGGAATGCTGCTGTCCTGGTAATTCCCCATCATGGAGGCGAAAACCTCGTTGTTTGATGGATTCAGATTATACACAACGGTTTTGGCCAGCTTTTCTTCCCGGTCGAGCCGGTCGAAGAAGCGCATCATTTGCCGGGCATGGGCCAGATCGTCAATAGAATCCACTCCGGCATCGGCACCCAGCCTGGTCAGTAAACGGGTATTGGTGTTTCGAAGGGCCCCTACATGGTACTGCTGTACCCATCCTTTCTCGTAATCCATTACAGCCAGAAAGTACAGTAAGGCTGATTTATACTGGTTTGCTTCCTGTGTGTCAATGGTGTTACCTTCTCTTACTTTGCGGAAAACACGAACTACTTCATTGTCTGTATATGATTCGGAATAAAACGTGGCCAGGCCGTGATCTGAAACACGGCAACCTGTCTCGTGGAAAAAGTCATGTCTCTTCTTCAGGGCTTCCATTAAGGAAGAGAAATTGCTGATCTCTATGCCGCTGACTTCCGATAGGCGGTCCATATAGGCGTTAAAGGACTTGGGATGCTCGATGGCTAAGGCCTTGTCTGGTCTGAATGCAGGCAATACTTTGACACCGAACGAGTCACGGACAATTGCCTGGTGGTGTTCCAGGGAATCGCAGGGGTCATCGGTGGTACAAAGTACTTTTACGTTGAAGTGGCTCAGTAAGCCGCGTGCTGTAAATGGTCCGGCAAGTTGCTGATTGCATTCTTCATAGATCGATTCCGCGCTTTCGGGATTCAGGATACGTGTGATGCCAAAGGGGTTCTTCAGCTCCATGTGGGTCCAGTGATAAAGCGGGTTCCGCATGGCATAAGGGACGGTTGACGCCCAGGTCATAAATTTGGTCCTGTCATCGGCATCTCCGGTGATCAAACGTTCTTCCACACCGTTAGCGCGCATGGCTCTCCATTTATAATGGTCTCCGGCAAGCCATATTTGTGTCATGTTCGTGAACCGCCGGTCTTCGGCGATCTCATTGGGAGGAAGGTGATTGTGATAATCAATAATTGGCATTCCGGCTGCATAATCGTGATAAAGGAGCCGGGCCGTTTCGTTTTGAAGTATGAAATTTTCAGAAAGAAATGGTTCCATTGGATCAGGGTGTTGCGGGGTTGGTATTTAGAAACGTTTCCAGTGTATTCCGCGCAGAGTCCTCCAGCAGTGCTTTTAAAAATGGCAGCACACTTGCAGTAAAGTTTTTCGCTTGTTGCTCATCAGCTGTTAGTTTGAGTATCTCAACCGCTTGACGAACCACGGTCTCCGGTGAATTTCCTTCCCATAAAGCCGATATACGGGTTGCCTGGTCATCCTGAACAGAAGGGTCAGGAGATTGCATATAGCACAGATAGGCCGCAAAGCCAAGCGCCATATGCCGGGGCGCCGTTCCGAAACGTTCGAAATACCGCTGGATGGTGGCGCTGTTGCGCAAGGTCATTTTCGTGCTTTGCTGGAACATGATATTCAACAACAGGTGTTCGATGTGCGGGTTTTGAAAACGCGCAAATACTTCGTTCGCGTATGTGGATGGTTCGGGTGAGATACCTTCCAGGGTGGGAGCGATCTCCTCTTGCATAACGTGCTGTATGAACCGGGACACGAGCGGATCGTGAACTGCCTGATGAACCGTTTCAAGGCCGCATAAAAAGGACAGGGGTACCGAGATGGTATGTGTACCGTTCAATAATCGCAGTTTTTGTTCCCGGTAAGGTTCAATGTCAGAGGTGATGATCACGCGTTTGTCTATCCTGGCGAATTCCAGCGCATCCCGCACCTGCTGATCGCCCTCAATAGCCCAAAGCAGATACGATTCGCATTCCAGCAACAATTGGTCTTTATAACCCAAATGGTCAAAGGTTTTTTGTTGCTGTCCGGCATCGGGCTTACCAGGGATGATCCGGTCAACAATTGTGTTACAGAACCGGTTGTGGTCCGATATCCAGTTTGTGAACGCTGGGCCGAAACCATTCCGTTCAGCCAGTTTCAACACCATTTCACGGAGAACGTTCCCGTTGTTCACGACCAGTTCACAGGGTAGGATCACCCATCCGCTTTCAGCAGTTCCTCCCAATGCCTGGTACCGCTTGTACAGCAGGGTCGTTAGTTTTCCGGGAAAGGAGTTCGGCGTTTGGCTGCCGGACAGGTCTTCATCTGTGAACTGCAGCCCGGCCTCTGTGGTATTGGAAATAACGAGTTGAATATCTTTGTTTTGTGCCGCTTCCAGCAGGACTTCCCATTGATCGAGCGCACTGACTACCCGGCTGATGGGTGCTGATATGATAAATTCGTTGATATCCTTATCCCTGATATTCAGGGTGTAAAGATTGTCCTGCCTGGCAAAGTTTGCAGCAGATCCCGGGGTGGATTTAACCACCAGCACGCTTCCGTTAAAAAGATGTTCTTTATTGGCTCTCTCGATCAGGTAATCGGTGAAGCCACGAAGAAACCCACCGGTACCGAATTGTAGCACTTTCTCAGGTAAATCAAAACGAATATCCCTTGACAGGTTTTTTATTACCTCTTTTTCAGAATTCTCTATTAGTTCACGGCTAAGAATCTCATCCATATATTATCGGCTCCTTCAGGTCACAGCGGCCAATATAAGAAAAACAATCGATTGCAAAACGCTTTTCAGGAAAAATTAAAGTTGCCGGCCGATCCAGGATCCGAAATTACCGGTGAATGATAAATTGCCGTGCGATGAGTTTGGCTTTTAGACGCAGACTCAGCAGGTAGCTACCTGGTGGAAAGGCATCCAGACTTAGTTGAACCGTGTTTTTCCCACTTTGAAGACTGGGGGTTTCCTGATATAACAGCTTCCCCTGCATATCGAAGATGCGGAGAGAGGCATTGTCTTGTTTGCGGGCATAGAATTCGATCGTGAGTGGGCTGCTTCCTGAAGCAGGTCCGGGATTGGGATAGAGTTTCAGTCCATTATGTTCAAGCGCGGTGATCAGGTCGTCAATTGTTGTAAAGGTGAAAGGCGAGGAACGTACCGAACAGCTTCCCAGCGAGACGCTTACCTCGTACACGCCTGATTCGTTGCCTGTTAGCCTCGATCCTGTTGCTCCTTCCACCGGCGCTCCGTTGAGAAACCATTGCAAGCCTACATTTCCATTGGTAAACAGGGTGTCTCCCATACTTGTGATGGTTGGAAGGGGTAGGGCTGTTCCCTGCACGGCTATCCGGGGGCCTGGGCAGCCCAGCGCTTTTACCTGCATGCCGTAGAAATAATAATAGCTGTCATCTGTTTCGGCCGTGCTTCCGGTGATGGACATGACGCCGGGAATGCGGAATGGATATCCTTCGCTGTTGTTGTTTCTGAAAATAGTCGCATCAGTTCCTTCATAGCCGATCGTTATCACGTACCTGCCAGGTTGGGGAATCCGGAGGTTCAAAAAGTATGTCCTTCCAGTATCCAGTGGATCATCGGGCAAAGGGCCCGGGGCGGGGTCGTTCCTGCTGGCGGCCACATGCTGGATACTCCGGGTGACTTCGATGCCGCTTTCAGTATAGACTGTGACTGAGATCTTGCCGGAACTGCCGGTGTATATCCGGGCGCTTTCGATCACCAGAGGAACCTGGGTTTCTACCAATACGGATGGGGTGTATTGGTGATAAGCATGTCCGTCCGTTACGGGAGGGAACGCAGTTTTCTTCCTTGGGCCAATCTGGCCTCTGAAATCATTGACAGCCGCGTAAAATGTGGAACCACCGGTATTGAATATGGTTGAAACAGTGTCTCCGGCACCAATAAAATCTGTACCTATAGCTTCCTTATACCAATACACAGTTTCCGGTCCGGATGAAAGAAGTATGGCGGTATTCATTTCTTCACAAATGAAAGCTCGCGCATCGGGAGCGGTTCCGCCGCTGCCGCTTTCTTTCGTAGCTGTCAGGTGGTTGTTGGCTTCAACTTCGTCTCCTTCCGTCGTCGCATCAATGGTCAGTTCATAGGCAGAGGCTGGCAAGGCTGTAAAATAAGATGGAAAAGTATAGATGGCGGTATCTCCTGGTTGCAACGTGCCTTCGAATGACCCGCTGAAGCTGGTCAATGTCGTTCCTTCGCGTTGGATGTTGGCAGAAAGCATGATGTCTTCCAATGGCAAGGTGCCTTCGTTCCAAAGCAATACGCTTACCAGTTGGCTGTTTCCCGGGCAAAAACCGGCAACCGGACTCACCACCGAGCGGATGGCGATGTCCCGTTCAGGCCGGATGATTTCGATCGTCGTTTCCAGTGTCTCTCCCTCCGGGTAGCTTCCGCAGGCGGCAACGGTGTTGGCGTCGGTGGTCCGGACGGAAACAACACGCAAACGGAGGATGGCTCCGGGAACAAGTTCTTCAGGTACCTGGATGTTTCCGCTGAAGGTACTGCTTGCTGGAAGTACAGCCGAAACGGCTACTGTTTCTTCTGTCCCGCTGAATTCTCCATCGTTATTCCAGTCTGCAAATAGTTTGATCACGTGATCTCCGGTACTTCCACAGGTTCCGGTGGTCATTGAAAAAGGCACTGTAGCTCCCGGCCGGACAGGAATGCGTTCGCTCAGGAGATTGGTGTAAGAGGTGCAGGTTGTTGTGGCATGATAGTCCAGCGAACCGGCTTCAAATGCAGTGATCGAAAGCCCTGAAGTATTCAAGGCGCCTGACATGCAGTAGATTCGTCCTCCGGCGCCACTGATGATCAGGGAGTATTGTTGGGGAGCGCGCCCCAGCGAGCCCTTATGCGAGACAGTAAGTGAATACGTTCCGCCGTGCGCGGGAGTCGCGATGACGAGTTTCTCGATATTGTCAAGGATATTATCGCCTGTTTGCGCGGCATTTTCGGGGTGGGCGGGATCCAGTATCCAGGGAAAGAAGGTTTCGCCGGTTTGTTCCGAAGTTATCCGGATATCCAGATCATTTACCAGACGTGGAGCGGGGTTATTCAGGGCCTGTAGTTCTG
>DATCYD010000276.1:0-5259 GCA_036570465.1 Anseongella sp. | reverse complement strand
ATCGTACCCCCCATTTTGCTGGTAAGAATATGTACGATACTCAACCCCAGCCCGGTACCCGGTTGCCTGGATTTCGTTCCACCTTGTTCATATTGTTGGAAAATGCGATTGGTGTCTTCAGGAGCAATACCAATGCCTGTATCAGCTACCCGAAATGTCAGACGTGTCCGCCTGCCCCGTTGATCGTCAGTCACCGTGAGACTTACCTTACCTCTTTCGGTGAATTTGATGGCATTACCCAGTAAGTTGTACAATATTTGCTTCAGGCGGAAAGGGTCTGCAAGAATCCGATCGCTCCCCCTCAGATCAATATTGGCTTGTAATTCAAGGGCTTTTTCCGTTGCCTGGCCGCGCATGGCAGCAATAACTTCTTCCAGCAGATCACGCACATGAACGGGTTGCTGGCTGAATGTGAATTTTCCCGATATGATCCGATTGTAATCAAGGACTTCGTTCACTACCTGAAGTAAATGCCCCGATGACTGGTAAATGGCTTCGATCCCATCTCTGGAAGGCTGCTGTTGCTGGCGAAGCAGATCCGCATATCCAATGATCGCCTGCAAGGGTGTTCTCAACTCATGACTCATGTTCGACAGGAAGCGCTGCTTTGCCATACTATGATATTCGGCTTCTTCTTTGGCTGCTTCCAGCTGCTCCTGGTAACTGCTGCTCCGGGCAATATCGGTCAGGATCAGGTAAACGAGCACTCCCGTAATCAGGAAAAACACCAGCATGGTAATCACCACCCGGCCAACGCTCTCATGGATTACCTCCCGCGCCTGTGCGTTGCTGAACGCATTATCGCGCAGTGCTTCCTGTTCCATCTCCTGCAGAATGCTTAGCATCTCGTTCACCAGCATGTTCCCGGCATTGAGCAACTCAATCTCCCGGTTTACAAAGCGGGCACTCCTACGCCGCTGATCCTCCCGGATGTCTTTCATTAGCTGCTCAACTGCCTGAATCAGGCTGTCTTGCTTGGCCAGCGCCAATGTGTCAATGCGGATATCGATCACTTCTTCGATAATTCTACGCGGCAGGAGTGCGGTATCCGGCTGGTTGCTTCCCGACATGGCCTCCTCCACTTCCTTCTTTTTGCCGAAAATCCTACCCAGCAATCCCGTGGAAGGCTCCTGCAAGGTCCTCCGGGATGAGTCCGGAGATGGATATTGTGCCTTATCCACCGGATAGACCGTCACGGTGGACACCTTTTTTTCCGTGGTAATTACTGTGCTGTCAATCTTCGAAGCTGTATTATTGATCAGTCCGGATAGTGATTGCATTTGATCGGCCAGTACCTCTCCGCTGATTAATCCGCTACGTATCTTCAGGTAATTGACAAATAGCTTATCTCGTTCCTGCAAAATACTTTTCATGGAATCGATTCGGTTCACCTGCCCCGGACTGTTACTATAGAAATATCGCAGTGAATCCAGCTTGGCGATCAGCGGCCCGGATTCTTCCGAAACAGTATGAAACGTATTACCCTGTTTCAGCAAAGCCTGTGTCCGCTGTGACTGACTCAGCTGCGTAATATCCAGGAATAGCTCGTTGACCATCTGCAACCGTTCATCCGGCGCGGAAAGCTGTTCCACGCGACGCATCATCTCACGAAAAGCTACCCTGCTGAAGCCCCATGCCAGTCCCAGGGCAAGGCAACCCACCAGGAAAGCAATAAGGACCTTCCCTTTTACTGAACGCATAAAAGACTTGTTTTCTGGATAAGCCATTAATACTTAAAGCGTTTGAACCGCCTGTTTTGTTTGTGTTTTTGTCCAGCCTAATTTTACTAACGTCAGAAAATCATCAGAAGTATCTGGCAGAGAGATCCGGCTCATACACCTGGTAGGAATTGCTGTATTGGAACTGCGACGAACGTAATCCATTGATCAAAAAGAAACTATCTCTATACGATATAAAAATGCTAATAGTTCGGCATCACCCCCATATTCTGAAAGAAAAACGCCCACTTATCGGCTTGCTCGTCCAGGATCTTGGAGGTAGGCTTGCCGGCGCCATGGCCGGCTTTGGTTTCAATGCGGATCAGGACGGGGTCGTTTCCCGAATGAGATTCCTGCAGCCGGGCGGCGAATTTAAAGGAATGGGCGGGAACCACCCGGTCATCATGGTCGGCAGTTGTTACCAGGGTAGCCGGGTAATCGGTACCTGGCCTTAGGTTGTGATAGGGAGAATAGGCATACAGGTATTCAAACATTTCTTCGGAATCACCGGCGGTGCCATAATCGTAGGCCCATCCCGCGCCGGCGGTGAACTCGTGATAGCGAAGCATATCCAGGACGCCAACTGCCGGGAACGCCACTTTGAATAATTCCGGACGCTGGGTCATGCAAGCACCTACCAGAAGGCCCCCATTGGAACCGCCTGCGATGGCCAGCTGTTCGGAAGAGGTATATCCCTGATCAATCAGGTATTCTGCGGCAGCAATAAAGTCATCAAAAACATTTTGCTTATTCATTTTAGTGCCGGCCAGGTGCCAGTCCTCCCCGTATTCTCCCCCTCCTCGAATATTGGGTACTGCGTAAACGCCGCCGTTCTCAAGCAGAATGATATTCGACAGGCTGAAACCAGGAGTGAGGCTGGCATTAAAACCTCCATAGCCATAAAGCAGCGTGGGATTATTTCCGCTTTTTTCCAGGCCTTTTTTCCAGGTAATGATCATGGGGATACGCGTTCCGTCTTTCGATGTATAAAACACCTGATCTGAGACATACTGTTCCGGATCAAAGGCTGCTTTCGATTTCCGGTATATTTCAGATGCTCCGCTTTGCGGATCGTAGCTAAAGATCGTCGATGGATAAATGTAGGAAGTAAAGCTGTAATAAAGGATTTTCTGTTCGGCTTTGCCACTGAAACCGGCGGCGCTGCCAGGACCAGGTAATTCTATGGTACGTTCCAGCTTGCCATCCATGCTATACTGCTGTACCAGCGAGGTGGCATCTTTCAGGTAGCGGGCGAATAGCTTGCCGGCGCCGGTACTGATGCTCAGCACATTTTCGGTTTCGGGGATCAGTACATTCCAGTTATCCGGCTGATGAGCGCCGAACACGGTGGTAACCACTTTTTGATTGGGCGCCCCCAGGTTGGTAAGTATGTACAACAGGCTGTCGCGATTGGTAATGACGCCATGTTCATTATCCATATTCCGGACAACGGGTACGATGCGGCTGCCTGGTTGCTGCAGGTCGCGGACGTACAGTTCGTTACCCGTAGTAGTATTGGCAGCGGTAATGACCAGAAATCGTTCATCTTCGGTCAGATAGGCGCCGATGTAGCGTCGGGGAGTTTCTTCTCCTCCGAATACGAGCCGGTCATCCGACTGCGGAGTGCCCAGACGATGATAGAATAGTTTATGCTGGTCGGTCATGCCCGACAGACGACTCCCTTCCTCCGGCTTGTCATAACTGCTGTAGTAAAATCCTTCATTGCCCTGCCAGGCAATCCCCGAGAACTTCACATTCATTAGAGTATCTTCGATAACTTCTTTGCTTTCAGCATCCAGAACAATCACCTTGCGCCAGTCAGACCCTCCTTCAGAAATCAGGCAGGCTGCAAGGCTACCGTCCCGGGTGAAACTCAGGCCAGCCAGGGAAGTAGTGCCGTCTTCCGAGAAACCGTTCGGATCCAGAAAAACTTCGGGCTCGCCACCTTCCTTCTGCCGGTACAAGACGTATTGGTTCTGCAAGCCGTCATTCTTGTAGAAATAGGTCCAGTCGCCTTCTTTAAACGGGGCGCTGAACTTCTCATAGTTCCACAGCTTCTCAAGTCGTTGGCGGATATCGTCCCGGAAAGGGATCTGAGACAGGTAATCGAAGGTCACTTCGTTCTGGCTTGAGACCCATTCTGCCGTGGCCCGGGAGGTGTCATTTTCAAGCCAGCGGTATGGATCCGACACCGGGGTGCCGAAGAAAGTATCTACAACAGTTGTATCTTTATTGGTTTCCGGATAGTCTTTAAGATTGATCTCCCCCACATCGTTATTGTTTTGTTTTACCTGGCACGAAAATAAAAAAGCCGGGATTGCTGCATAGATCAGGCTTGAATTCATATCGATTAGTATATTTGGTGAAATTACATTTATTGGCAGTAAAAACGAAAATATACTTCGCCTCGGACTTCCATCTGGGTACGCCAACGCACGCAAAGAGCCGGGAAAGGGAAGATCGAATCGTTCGCTGGCTTGACCTCGTCCAGGAAGACGCATCCGCCATTTATTTACTGGGAGATCTTTTCGACTTCTGGTTTGAATACCGGACGGTCATTCCACGGGGTTTTATCCGCCTGCAGGGGAAGCTGGCCGAAATCGCCGATAAAGGCATCCCCCTGTACTTTTTCACGGGTAATCATGACATGTGGATGTTTGATTATTTCACACGGGAACTGGGAGTGGAGATTTACCGGGAACCCGTGATCCGGGAATACAATGGAAAACGATTCTACATCGGGCATGGCGACGGATTGGGACCGGGCGACCGGCGGTACAAATTCCTGAAACGGTTTTTCAACAGCTCTCTTTGCCAGAGGCTTTTCGCCTGTCTGCATCCTGATCTTGGAATGGGCATTGCTCAGCGTTGGTCAAAGAGCAGCAGGGCGGCAAATGATCAAAAGGAAACATTTCTGGGGCAAGACAAGGAATGGTTAGTGATCTATGCCAAGGAACTTTTGAAGAAGGAGCATTTCGATTACTTTGTGTTCGGACACCGTCACTTGCCTCTTGACATCCGCATTTCTTCAGGTAGCCGTTACGTCAACCTGGGAGACTGGCTGCATTACAATTCCTATGCGGTATTTGACGGGCAAGACCTGGAATTGAACTATTTCCGCGGATAGAATTCCTTGCAGGAGAACCCTTCATCCGGACAGGTATTTGCATAAATGATAAAAAAGCCCCACCTTGGAGGAACCGCTTATGCAACAACACTTTTATCAAACCGGTCTGATCGGAAATTGTGCGTACCTGGCACACATTCACAAAAACACGAACATTTCCTGGATGTGCTGGCCCCGTTTCGACAGCAGTTTCATTTTTGGAAGCATGCTTGACGAAAAAAAGGGAGGCGAGTTTTCGCTCCTGCCCTATGGAAATTATTCGTCCAGGCAATATTACAAAGACAACACGAATGTTCTTTGTACTGAAGTCACCTGCGAGGAAGGGCGCTATCTGATTACTGATATCGCGCCGCGTTTTCAACAGTACGAACGTTATTTCCGCCCTCTGATGCTGATCAGAAAAGTGGAACCCCT